>JBFFLM010000312.1:0-2063 GCA_041554835.1 Methanogenium sp. | reverse complement strand
GTCTCCCGTTGCAAAGACCCCGTTGCCGAGCATCGTCATGCTGGCGGCAATGCCCGCATTATCACAGGCGCCAAGCACTGCAGACACCGCAGGCGTAATCAGCCCCGTCGCACGGGCAAAGGTCCGGGCCCGGGAAAAGAACTCCTGCAGGTCTGCCGGACATCCGGGCACAAACGCCCGCTCGATCCTCTCCATGACTGCCGGTTGTGAAAGGACATCCGCGGTGGTCAGGGGCCCGAAGTGGACCGTGAAGATCCGATCCGCAAGGCCGGTGATGCGGACGATATCCCCGGCAAGCCCCGGCGTCTTCCGGCAGACGAGGCCGCCGCCCGCGCAGGCAGCCACATCCCCGAGGCCGGAGGCATGGACGATTTCACATTCATGGGCAAGGGCAACGATCGCCTCCCTCTCCATGCCGAGGGAGAAGAGGGCATCCGTAGCGGTGATGGACGAGAGCAGCGCGGCCGCCGAGAGGCCGAATCCCGACCCCGAGGGAAGGGAAGAGGTGGTGGTCACCTCTGCGGAAACGCCCATTGTGCGAAGGGCGTACTCGATGGGCGGCGACCCGGTCCGGATACGGACCCCGCCGGGCGTTCCGGTCCGGGGTTCATGGATGATGACCGATGTCTCCTCTGCGGCCCTCACGCTGGCGGTGACGCCGCTGTCGATGACGATGCCGGTCCCGATACTTCCGGTTCCGGCATAGGACGAACCCTCGATCCTCCTAAACGTCCCGGAGATGTGGCCCGGAGAAAAAGCTACAGCAGTGCGTCCCATATCCCTGCTGCGATGGTATCCTTGTTTCCTTCAATCTCGTATCGTTCATCCCTGCCGATGAGCACATACCTGCCGGACGGTGACCCGAGGGTATCGGGGGTGTTGGCGGCCACCAGACGTACCCCCTGGTCGAGGAGGGTACGGGCCGCCGTCTCGGCGTCCCATCCCAGTTTGAAGGCAATGACCGATGCGGGGCGGTACGCCGCATCGAGAATCTCCCGGAGGATCTTCGGCTGGGGGACGAGCTCGAGGATGACCGATTCCCCGGACGGTATCTTTCCCTCATGCCGGCGCGGGACGAAGTCCGAGATGGCCGCCGCACTGATATAGTAGTCAACCGGGCTCTCCCGGCAGACCCGGTGGACCGCCTCACGCATATCCGCGGCGGACTCTGCATGGATATTTCTGACGCAGGGAACGGCACCGTTGTGCACGACCGTCACCTCGGCCCCGAGACGGTAGGCCTGCAGGGCCAGTTCCTCTCCCATCCGGCCGCTCGAACGGGTCGTCAGCACCCGGACATCGTCGACCTCCTCCCTGCAGGGCCCGGAGGTGATGAGCACCCGTCTGCCCTCCAGCGGCCTCCCGGAGAGCGCCCGTTCCGCCTCGAGTACGATCTCGGCGAGATCGGCGATCTTCGCCTTTCCCTCCTCGATTCGCGGTTCGATGATGGTGATGCCCCATTCGGCAAGGATGGAGAGGCACCTGACGACGCCCGGATGGCGGTACATGCTCTCGTGCATCGCCGGCACGATGACGACCGGCATCCCGCTGCCGAGAGCGGTGGTGGCAAAGGTGGTGACCGGCGTATCGTCAATGCCGTGGGCGATTTTACAGAGGGTGTTGGCGGTTGCCGGGGCAATCAGGAGGAGGTCGGCGGACCCGCCGTCCCCACAGTAGGTCACATGCTCAACGAGGCCCGTGCACCGGGTGATCGTCTCCTCGCCGGTGGCGTAGGTGATCGCATCCGGATGGACAATGCCGCGCGCCGCCTCGGTCATGACCGCCCGCACGCGGGCCCCTCTCCGGCGCAGTGCATGGGCAAGCCTTACGTCCTCGACCGCCGCGACACTCCCGGTGATGCCGAGAACAATCTCTTTTCCCTCAAGAACCGACGACGTCTTTCTCATAGAATCACCACATCATGTACCATATGCCACTGTCCCGGTGCATATTTTTTCACGTTTCTCACAGATATCTCTGCCTCCATGCCGCATTCCGTGCAGGCGGCATGAATGACGCTCCGGCGATCACCGATAGCGTGCAGATGAAGGATGCTGCCCGGC
>JBFFLM010000311.1:0-2073 GCA_041554835.1 Methanogenium sp. | reverse complement strand
CTTGCGGCGCTGGTGATCTTCGTCGGATTCAATCTAACCTTCTTTCCGCAGTTCATCCTCGGCTATCTCGGGACGATCACGGATGACCTGTCAAATGAACTGCATGTGACATCCGTCCTCAGCATCGCCGATGTGGTGAAGGGGAGCACCGGTGGAACCATCCCCGGCAGTGCCGCAGAGATTCAGGCCATCGTCGATGCAGAGTCGAGCATGCTCAGTACGAACGGACAGAGCGGGATGATGACCCTGGTAGTGGTGGGGCTGGAACCTGCGCTCTCGGAGGAGGTCCAGACCGCCGTCCTGCAGAACCTGAAGGTCATCATCGACTCCACCCCCCAGCCGCCGGGAGTGTCTGTAACAGTCTCCGGGAGCCCCGCCTTTGCCTCCGAGATGCAGGAGGAGATGGGAACGTCAACCGGTATGCTGATCGGCCTTGCCCTTCTTCTCATGGTCGTCGCTATGGGGCTCCTCTTTGGGCACGTCCGGTACCGGTTTCTTCCGGTCGCAATCGTTGTCATGGGAGTGATTCTCAGTTTCGGCGTAATGGGATGGACCGGCACACCGCTTACGATGGTGGTGATGGCGGCCTTCCCGGTGATGATCGGAATCGGCATCGACTATGCGATCCAGTTCCAGACGAGGTTTGATGAGGAGGTGAGAAAAGGGTCCATTGCCGATGCGGTCGTAACGACGATCACCCAGTCGGGCCCTGCTGTAGTCATTGCGCTGGGCGCCACGTGTCTCGGCTTCCTTGCACTCATTACGGCGCCGTTTCCCATGATTGTCGATTTCGGCGTCATCTGTATCATCGGCGTCGCCTGCTGCTACCTCTCCGCACTGGTGATCATCCCGACATTCGGGACGCTGGTGCAGTACCGGCCCCTCGAGTCAAGGGAAGTCCAGTCGAAAGGGAAGAGATCCGGCCCCCGGATGATGGAGCGCTATGACATGGCGCTTGGCAGTGTTGCAGGCAAAATTGCGAGAAACCCTGTGCCCATCCTCCTTTTATTGGGGTGTGTTGCGGTCCTTGGAATCCCGCTCGACGGTGAAGTGATCATCAGTACCGATGAGGGGGATATGGTTCCGCCGGATATGCCCGCCCTGGTGAGCATGTCCAAGCTTGGGGATGTGGTCGGCTCGACCAGCACCCTTCCGCTTGTCGTCCGTTCGGATGATGTCCTTGCCCCCGATGTCCTGCAGTGGATGGACGGGTTCGGGGCCTATGCGACGTCGCATAATGACGAGATCACGGGTGCAACGAGTATTGCCACTCTCCTTGCGGCGGCAAACGGCGGGACGCTTCCGACGGATAAGGTAGCGATTGAAGAAGCGCTTGCCCGCATCCCCGGAGATACGAGGGGCACTTACCTGAACGGCGGGACCGAGGCGGTGATACAGTTCTCGATGATCGATATTTCGATGTCCGATGCCGACGGGGTCGTCTCAAAGCTTGAGAGTGACCTTGCCTGGAGGGAACCGCCTGCGGGGGTTTTGGCAGTCTTTACCGGCCAGGTTGTGATGTTCACGGATATGATCAGCGACATCACGAAGTCCAAGGCAGGGATGAACGTCCTCGGGTTCGTCCTCATCACGGGCTTTTTGATCCTCGTCTACCGGCGTGTCTCGGCCATCACGCCGATGATCCCCATCATCATGATCATCGGGTGGAACACGGTCATCATGTACGTCCTTGGCCTCCAGTACAACATACTGACGGCGACCCTTGGGGCGATGTCCATCGGTATCGCATCCGAGTATACGATCCTTATCATGGAGCGCTATGACGAGGAACGGGAACGCGGCTGTGGATGTACTGAGGCCATCCAGACCGCCATCCAGAAGATCGGGACGGCCGTTACCATCTCGGGGCTTACCACCGTCTTCGGGTTTTCGGCCCTGATGCTTTCAGAATTCCCCATCATGTCCAACTTCGGCCTGGTGACGGTCCTGACCGTGGGCTTCTCGCTTGTCGGCGCGATTCTTGTCATGCCCGCGGTGCTTTCTCTTACGTGCAGGTACGCGGACCATCATGCGGTGAAAGAGTCTGTGGTGGCGGGGGAGTGAGGGCAGAGT
>JBFFLM010000310.1:0-2080 GCA_041554835.1 Methanogenium sp. | reverse complement strand
ACGGGTGGGACGACTTTGTCGTCGGCCAGCGCGAGGGACTCGCCTCCGTCTGCCCGGTCGACCACTCGGGAACCTATACGGAAGATGCGGGCATCTTTGCCGGCACGTTCGTCAAGGACGCCGACGAGGCCGTCATGGAGGCCCTCGGGGATCATCTTCTTGCCCGGACGACCATCGTCCACCGGTACGGCCACTGCTGGCGATGCAAGACCCCCATCATCATGATCTCCACCGAACAGTGGTTCCTTGCCATCCCGGCTATCAAGGAGAAGATGCTCGACGAGATCACGAAGGTCGAGTGGAAACCCGACTGGGCAGGGTCTGCGCGGTTCCACGACTTTGTGGCCGATGCCCGTGACTGGTGTATCTCACGCCAGCGGTACTGGGGCATTCCCATCCCGGTCTGGCAGTGCCCCCTCTGTGATGCCCGTCGTGTCTTCGGGACCGTCGCCGAACTCAATGAGGCGGCAGGGTCGGACCTGACCGACCCACACCGCCCCTATGTCGATGCGATCACCGTTCCCTGCACATGCGGCGGCGAGATGCGCCGTGTGGAAGACATCTTCGATGTCTGGTTCGATTCTGCGATGGCCTCATGGGCAACCCTCGGATTCCCCCGGAAAACCGCTGACTTTGAACGCCTCTGGCCTGCAGCGTTCATCACCGAAGGGCAGGACCAGACCCGCGGGTGGTTCTACTCACAGCTCGGTGCCTCGACCATCGCGTTTGACCGGGCCCCCTACAGGAAAGTACTCATGCACGGGTTTGCCCTGGATGCCGAAGGCCGGAAGATGTCCAAGTCCTTTGGCAATGTGGTGAGCCCGGAAGAGGTGGTCGCCAAGGTGGGTGTCGATGTCCTGCGCCTCTATGTGCTCTCAGCAAGCGCTCCCTGGGACGACCTGAAGTTCAACTGGGAGGGTGTGCGCACCACCAACCGTACGGTCAATATCCTCTGGAACGTCTACCGGTTCCCATTGCCCTACATGATCCTCGACGGGTTTGCCCCGCAGACCGGTCCTGACGGCGTGTGGAACGGCGAGTATGTAGCAGAGCATCTCACGGAGATGCCCGAGGAGGACAGGTGGATCATCTCCCGCGTCAACAGCATGGCCCGCACGGTCACTGAAGCCGTCCCCGAAGGGATGCTGCACAAGGCCACCCGTGCGATTCTTACGACCATCCTCGAGGACATCTCCCGCTGGTACGTCCAGCTCGTCCGGCAGCGGATGTGGCTCGAGGAGGATGCGGTGGAGAAGGTGCAGGCCTACGAGACGATGTACTATGTCATGCGCCGCCTCTGCACCGTTCTCGCCCCCTTCGCCCCCCACCTGACCGAACACATCTACGAAAACCTTCGCACCGACGCCGACCCGCGAAGCGTCCACATGCTCCCATGGTGCGCAGGTGATGCGGCGCTGATCGATGCAGGGCTTGAGGCGGAGATGGATGTCATCCGCTCATTCGATGATGCGGTGGCAACGGCGCGCCAGGAAGGCGGACGAAAACTTCGCTGGCCGGTAGGCGAGGTCACCATCCTTACCGACGATGACGCAGTGGCGGCTGCCATCTCGACGATGAACACCCTTGCATGCCAGCGTGCCAATGCCCGCAGCGTCACCGTCGTCCGTGGCGCCTGGGAGAAGATGACCTGGGCGGCGGCCGCAAACATGCGTGCCATCGGCCCGGAATTCGGCAAGGACGGCCCGAAGGTGAAGGCGGCAATCGAGGGGGCCGACGCGGTCGCCCTGCGAAGTGCCGTCCTCACCGCCGGAAGCGCCGAGATCGGCGGCTTCACCGTCACGGCTAAGCACGTGGAATTCTCGGAAAAACTCCCGGAAGGGATCTTTGCCGCCCCGATGGCCGGGGCCACGGTCTGCGTCGATGTGACGCTTACCGACGACCTCGAGGCAGAGGGTTATGCCCGTGAAGTAATCCGCCGCATCCAGGAGATGCGCCGCCAGATGGACCTGAACGTCGAGGACTTCATCACGGCCGCGGTTGCCCTTGCAGACGACCGGGTACAGCACCTGCTCTCGGGTTGGGAAGAAGAGATTGCAGGAGAAGTCAGGGCAACCACCTT
>JBFFLM010000309.1:0-2094 GCA_041554835.1 Methanogenium sp. | reverse complement strand
TATGTAGCAGGCGCCGGGCGTGTTGACGGCCTTCTCCACCTTCTTCATCAGGTCCATCGGGTAGGCGACGGTCGCCGTTGCGACATAGGATGCGCCGTGTGCCGCGAGGATCTGGGGGAGGTCCTTTTTCGGGCGGGAGTTGCCCATCGAGTATTTCCCGGGAGGCGAGGTAGTCGTCGAGGCATCGTAGGGGGTGGCACCGGACCGCTGGATACCGGTGTTCATGTAGGCCTCGTTGTCGTAGCAGATGTAGGTGATATCGTGCCCGCGCTCGAAGGCGCCGGAGATGCAGAGCATCCCGATATCGAAGGTGGCACCGTCACCGCAGATGCAGACGACTTTCTCCGAGCGGTTGTTGTGCTTGAGCGAGGCCTCGATACCGGACGCGACCGCCGCTGCGTTTTCGAAGAGCGAGTGAATCCAGGGGACCTTCCATGCCGTCTCGGGGTACGGTGTGGAGAAGACCTCCATGCACCCGGTCGAGGCGACGATGATGGTGTCTTCGCCGGTTCCCTTCAGGATGAGCTTGGCCGCGATGGCCGGGCCGCATCCGCCGCAGGCGCGGTGGCCGCAGTCAAAGAGTTCGAGTGATTTGTCGACCATGTCAGAGCACCTCCTCGCGAAGACCGTAGAACATGTCTCCTTTCCCCTGTGCCGCAAGATCCGCGATGTTGCGGATGTCCTTCTTGCGGATGTCCCTGCCGCCGAGACCGGTGACGTAGCTGTAGACGCCGATGCCGGTTCCGTTGAGCGCATGCAGGACCTCCGGGCCGACGGCGCCCTTCATCGCAGAGCCGATGGAGATGTTCTTCTCCAAAACTGCGACGGCGGAAACACCGGCAAGCGCCTTTGCAATCTCCTCCTTCGGGAACGGGCGGTAGGTCCGGATCTTCACAAGTCCGGCCCTGATGCCGTCCGCACGCATCTCGTCGATGGCGTCTTTGACGGTGCCGCAGAGAGAGCCCATCGCGACAAAGGCGATATCGGCATCGTCCATCCGGTAGGCCTCGATCGGGTCGGAGTAGTCGCGCCCGAACATCTCGCCGAACTCCTTTCCTGCCTCGGAAAGGGCCGCCGCCGAGCGCATCATCGCCTGGTCGGTCTCGTACCTGAACTCGTGGTAGTACTCGGGGGTTGCATACATGCCCATGGAGATCGGGTTTTTGGCATCGAGCATGTTGTACGGGACATACTTCGGGAGGTAGGCGTCGATCTCTTCCTGGGTCGGGATGTCCACCGGTTCGTAGGTATGCGAGAGGATGAACCCGTCAAAACAGACGAAGCCCGGAAGGAGGACGTCGTGGCGCTCAGCCGCCTTGTAGGCGATGAAGTGCTGGTCGGTCATCTCCTGGACGTCCTCTCCGTAGAGCTGGAACCAGCCGGAGTCACGCAGGGATATCGAGTCCTGCTGGTCATTCCAGATGGAGAGCGGTGCACCGAGGGCGCGGTTGGCGATCGACATGATGATCGGCTGGCGCATGCCCGCCACGTTGAAGACGACCTCTGCCATGAGCATCAGTCCCTGTGACGAGGTGGCGGAGTACACGCGCGACCCTGCCGCGGACGAGCCGAGGCATGCGGAGAGTGCGGAGAATTCCGATTCCACACAGATATATTCTGCATCAAGGTCGCCGTCTGCCACCATCTCGGCAAGACGCTCGACGATATGCGTCTGGGGCGTAATCGGGTAGGCGGAGACGACCTCCGGCCTGCAGAGGCGCACGGCCTCCGCGATTGCGTGGGAACCTTCCATTATCTGCAGCATTTATTTCTCCTCCAGTTTCATCGTGATCGCGTCCGTGGGACATTCCTCGGCACAGAGGCCGCATCCCTTGCAGTAGTCAAGATCAACGACGATTTTACCATCGACCTCTTCCATTGCAGTCTCCGGGCAGATGAGGACGCAGTTGCCGCAGAGGGTGCAGGTCTCGGGGTCGACGACAGGCAGGAAGACCCGCCATGATCCGGTTTTATTGTCGCACGCCTTTCCGGGGGGAGCGCAGCATCCGATACGAAGTGCCATATCAGGCACCTCCTTTGACCATTTCGTATGCCTTCCTTGCGGCGGCAATATTCTTCTCAGCAAGCGATCCC
>JBFFLM010000308.1:0-2101 GCA_041554835.1 Methanogenium sp. | reverse complement strand
GGTTGTACTGACCCCGGAAGAAGTCAAAGAGAGATTCGGGCCCCTTTTTTCACGGCGGCTCCTGGTAATGGTCGATGAACGTGCGGGACTTGCGGAGATCATCGAAGAATGCCGTCACCGGGGTTCCATAGAATGGGATGTAATGAACAGGAATCGTGCCGGAGGGGCAGTCAAAAATATCACCGTCGAAGGGTCCACGATGACCATCACGGCCAAACTCGGCACCCATGAAGCACACTTCGGTGCCGCCGATGCGGAGATCGGCGGACAGGCCCTTGAGGGTGTCGAGGTCAACGGGGACGAGGTCATCACCCGCTGGGCCGGGATTGCCGGTGCAGGTGTGGGGGTTGCCGCATGTCTCCCCCAGGCACCGGGCGTCCTTCGCACCGAATATGCAAGCGAAGAGGACCTGAAGATCGGTGGTGCCCGGGCCAACCGTGCGAACATCATCCTCCCCCGGTATGAAAAGATCACCATAGGCATCGACGACACCGATACCAAAGAGGAAGGAGCGACATGGGTGCTCGCAAGCAAATGTGCAGAGGCATGCAAAATTCCCGGCGTGGAATATCTCAATATGCGCCTGATACAGCTCAACCCGAAGGTCCCGAACAAAACAACGAACTGCGTCGGTTCCGCTCTCAACTTTGCGGTGCGGCCGGAAGCGATCGATGAACTCTGCGCCTTTGTCCGCGATTTCATCCAGGAAAACTCGGTGAGCAGTGATACCGGCATCGCAGTGTACAGGGGCATTGAACTTCCCTTTGAATCGTCCCTGAAAAAAGAGGTGAAGACCGAAGTGCTCACCCAGGAAGTATGTGAGAAAGAGGCGGCACGCCTCGGCATAACGTATATCGATACGTGCGAAAGTAAGGGGCGTATCGGAGCACTGGGTGCAGTACTCTGGGCAAATGAAGGTATTGAAGCGGCAGGACTCTATGGAGAACATCTCTGAACCTTATACCATATCCTACCCCGACATCACGGCGGTGGCGGATAGGGACGGCAGAACGGTCGAACTCATCGAGACCTTCGACTGTGTGGGCGGGGCCCTCTGGGCGGGCCATCACTACCGCAAGAGCCCTTTAGTCCGTGAAATCCGGGTTATCGGACGGACTCAGCGATTCCTCCTGGACACCGGCTGTGTCGATCTCGAACTGGTAGGTTCACATTTTCCCGCGGGGATCAGCGCCGTTGAGGTAACCAGTGATGCAATCGGCATCTCCTACAGGGGCATGGGCGGCGGCGGCGTAGGAGCAAGTGCCTGTCGGGCAACGGCTCACGGTGTCCTGCGGGCCGATACCGACCCCTCCGGGGGCGGGCGTGAGGCAGGCTCACGGATCTGGCTGCCCCGCAGGGAACGGGTGATCATAGGCGTTGATGATACGGACACCCCCGAGGAAGGCGCCACATGGACGCTTGCCCATAACATTGCACGGGCAGTGGAGGATGAAGCGACCAGGTATCTCTCCCACACCATCGTCCAGCTCTTTCCCGTCCCGTACAGGACAAAGAACTGTGTCGGGCTCGCCTGTGAATTTGCCACCACCGATGCGGAGGGGCTCATCAGCCGGTTTGAAGCCCTTCTTGAGAAATATACACTCTCGGAAAATACCGGGATGGCAGCATTCAGGGGCTTTGATCCTGCCCCGCTTCGTCCCTTCGGATGGTCGGTCAAGAAAGGAGAAATTTCACACGATGACCTCGACGCCATCCGCCCGCTTCTGGATATCAGGATGGAGGGGCGAGGGATCATCGGTGCGGCGGCAGCAATCCCGTTTGCGACCCGGTATGAGGAGGCGCTTCTGCTATGCAGTGGAGACGGATAAAAGCGGAAATTCTGGGATATGGGGGGGCACGCCCCGCAGGTGTGCCTGACCGGTGGAGAGACCGGTCGACGGCAGGTCCCGGTGCACGGGGACCTGGGAGCTTTTTTTTCGCCACGGATGCCGGACGCGTCCGGGTGGCGGCCAATGATGACAGTCAGTTATCCCTGAGCGTCGCGGATGACGGTTCGGCGGTGATCACCGGTCCCGGACTACGGGTGGGGGGATGGCTGGAAGAACCCGTCCTGCACTGTCCGCGGCAGGCTTACATCACC
>JBFFLM010000307.1:0-2110 GCA_041554835.1 Methanogenium sp. | reverse complement strand
GACTTCAGGGCGGCGACATCCCCCTCCGTCAGCTTGTCGGACGGGAGATTGTAGTCGCTGATGTCCGAGGGCTGCACCCCGATGAACTGCGCCTGCGGGGTCGCAAGGATCTCGGACATATGGGCCGCCTTGATGGAGCCATAGGCGATGGATGCAAAGATCCGGTAGGACCACGGGTCGCCGTCGGTGAATATGACGACGGGAAGGCCGAGCTCATTGTTCATGCGCCGAAGCATTCGCCGCGTCGAACGGGCCGGCTGGCCCTTCAGGTGGACGAGGATGGCCTCGTGCTCCTCGTCGAAGCCGTTCTCCATCAGACGGGCGTACATACCACCGGTCTCCATTGCGATAATGAACTTCGCGTCGGACTCGACGAATTCGATGTTCTCCACGTTGTTCGGGATAGGATATCCCGCCTCGCCCACGTCCTGCTGGCAGTGGATGTCCCTGACACCGCGCTTGGTCGTCTCCTTCAGGCGGACCGGCCCGTAGACGGAGGCGCCGTCCTCCTCGGGCCGGAGGTGAAACGCCTCGCGGGAGAGCTCGGTGATGATCTCCAAATCCTCGACGAGCATATTGGATTCGTCCTGGGCGGAAAACTTTGCCCGCTTCCACCCTTCGGAGATGTAGTACATCTCCCTCAACGTTGAGGAGCGGGACTCCTGGAGCTGCTGCTTTAAAAAGCCGATCACATACGCCATCTTCAGGATATGGAGCGCACTCTTCTCCGAGTTTGCCGTCCGGGTCGTTCCACGGTCTCCGTACTTCCAGACCTCGCTTATTTCATCGTACTCGATGTTCTGCTTCGTCCGGGTCGGAAGCGTCAGCGACGGAATCCGCGCCTCGGTAAACTGGTCGTACCATTTCTCCGCGATGCCGACGAGCTGCCGGCGCGCAATGGCATCCAAATCCTTACTGGACATCGAGGTCCACCACCACTTTCATCTTTTCATCCACTCCGCGCAGGTCAAGCGACCCGCCGCCCCGGCCGGGATAGTGCACCCGCCAGTGGCTCTCGGGTTCGATGGTAATCTTCCAGACCTTGTTGAACTCATCGCCGAACGCGTCCACGAAGTCCGGGGGCTGATCCGCACCCGCCGCATCATCGGCCGAGATGAGGTAGAGCATGAGGTCGGCAGGCGACCGGGTATAGTTGTGCACCGAGAGTTCGACGGTTCCCCCGCGGGTCGTCTTGCGGGCGATGATCTTTCGCATGATCTGCCCCTCGATAGGGGCGATATCGGGCACGGGCTTTTCCACAATCTCTGCGACCTTGTCTGCTATATCCGGGATGATGGAGCAGATGGCCCGTGCCCGGGTCTCGGCGAGTTTGCTGCGCTCGCGCTTGTTGATGAAGGTCTTGAGCTCCCGTCCAAGGTCCTGCAGGGCAAGGACGATCTCGCGTTCGATCTCGGGGATGGCCGCCACCGCGTCCTTCGATTCCGAGGTGAACGGGACATTCGTCGAGGCGACATGCACGAGGATGAGGACGGGCCCCATGGGAAGTCCCTGCTGGGAGAGGTTGTAGGCCTTCCAGTTCACCTCGGCGGCGGCGCTCGTGATGGCGCACGCCCCCTGCTGGTAGAGGAGCGGGACGCGGTTCGCGAACCGGAGGAGCTGCCCCTGGCCTTCGGCGTCCAGCTTCCCCCCGTACCCGAGCGCCGTCTCGACGATGAAGGGATGGCCGGAGAAGACCTGGGCCTTGCGGGTTCGGGCCTGGACAAAGTCCATCGTAAACTCCTTTTCCAGCCCCTGGATGATCATCTCCTCGCCGATGGGCGAGAGGCAGAGGGACGCGGGCGGGGGCGGGACATTGACGGTCTGCATCGCATCAAGGAGCACCTTGAGCTGTTCGGACGAGAGGCCCTTCGCCTTCCGTGAAGGCTTGATGTGTGCAAGCGAGAGCATCTGCTCCGCACTCTTCTTCCCCACGCGGGAGAACCCGGAGATGAGAAACGTCTCCACGTTCTCGTCGGAGACCGACGCCATCCGTTTCAGGGTTCCGAATTCTATCCCGTGGGGGTGCGGGGCAATAGCTTCGGGTGGCGTGATTACTTCCTCCGAGACGCGGTCGAAGGAATAGAATTCCCCGTCGATATCCGCCTGGATG
>JBFFLM010000306.1:0-2116 GCA_041554835.1 Methanogenium sp. | reverse complement strand
GGTGTCGACCGTGGGCAAGACATTTCCCAATGTCGAGCTCAAGATCATCGATCCCCAGACCCAGAAGATCGTTCCCCGCGGCTTGCCCGGCGAAATATGCGCCCGGGGATATGTCGTGATGAAATGCTACTACAATAATCCCAGTGCGACGCGCAGCACCATCGATGCCGACCGGTGGAACCACACCGGGGACCTCGGCATCATGGACGAAGAGGGGTATGTCAGGATTGTCGGAAGGATCAAGGAGATGGTCATCCGCGGCGGAGAGAATATTTATCCCCGTGAGATCGAGGAATTCTTCCACACCAACCCGAAGATCGAGGATGCCTATGTCATAGGTGTTCCCGATGAGAAGTACGGGGAGGAGCTCATGGTCTGGGTAAAACTGCACGATGGGGCCCGGATGACCGCCGAAGAGGTCAAGGAGTTCTGCAACGGCCGCATCGCCCGGTACAAGACCCCACGGTATGTGAAGTTCGTCGACAGTTTCCCCATTACGGTTTCCGGAAAGATCCGCAAGGTCGAGATGCGGGAGATCTCAATAAAGGAACTCGGCCTCGAAGACGAGGCCAGTATCGAGACTGCGTGATACTAGTCAGGGAAATCCGCCCATAGGTCCCGTCCCCGTTCGGTCTCCTCGGCAGGGTACTCCATGAGTGCGTCCGGGTAGGGGGCAAAGAATGTCTGTTCATTCAGATATTTGTCCCCAAACCGTGCGATCCAGGATTTCAGGATATTTTTTGGTCCCGCAAGGGTACCGTTTCCTGCCCGGTAGTTCTCGAGTGCATCGAGAAATACCGCCTTTTCTTCATGGTTCAGCTGGTGTTTGAACCGTCCTTCACTGTGCAGCATCACATCGATGTTCCGGGCATAGGTCGGCGCCTTTGCAATGGTGGGAAGGAGGAGCGCCCGGTAGCGGGCAATCAGGTCCCCTGCAGGGGCCTTTCGTTCATGGGAACCGACAAGCCGGCCGAGTTCTTCGTATCCTTTCCGGCTATGAGCCATCAGAAGGAGTTTATTGTGGGAGTGAAACTCTGCCAGTCCTGAAAATGTCTGGTGTTCCTCGACGATACGGAAATCGGCGAGCGTGTATATCCGGGTGAGGAAATGGTCGAGTATCCGGTGATTTTTCAGGCGGCCTTCGTCTTCGATGGGGTACGAGGGATACCGCCGCAGTACCTCTCCCCCGAAAAATCCCGGCCCATGGCCAATTGGTGCCGACGGCTGTGCCGACGGGTAGATACGGACGCCGTTGATGCCCGATGTCGGGGACCGGTTTTTGAGAATGAACCCGTCGACAGGGGGAATTTCATCGAGGAACCGGGTGCAGAAGGTCTTCATCTCTTCTGTTACATCCCTCCCCGTCGATGGCTGGATGAGATGATTGACTCCGCCGGTCTGGACGATGCGTATGGTCTCCCGGGGAATGCCGAGGCCGATTTCGACCTCCGGGCAGACGGGAAGAAAATCAATGAACGGTTTTAGCCGGGCAACTTCCCTGCTGGGAATCATGTCCCCGTTGTACCGGACCGGTTCGAATTCGATGCATTTGCTGACCACCACCCGCGGCTCTGCAAACTGACGTTTCCTGCTTCCCTGCGTCATGATGCAGAATACATGAAGGAAATGATAAACGTATCGCAGAAAAAAAGGGGTCGCCTCTCTAGGAAGAGGACCGGGCAACCAGATCATCGGCACATTCCTGCGCATGGATAAGAATGTCCTCTTCTCCGGGAATGACCTTCTCGTACATCAGGGCGGTTCCGTTGCAGAACACGGCAGATACGGCGGCACCTGACGCGGCATAGACGATATTCGAGTCTGCATTATGGAGGGGAACCATTGACGGGGTACGGGTATCGAGAAGAATGATGTCAGCTGCAGAACCGGGTGCTATGGACCCGCCTCCGGTCCGGAGCGCCCGGGCACCGGCGGACGTCGCAAGCGTGAGCGCCTCGTGGGCCGGAAGGAGGACGCTCGAATTCCATGCATACTTCTGGAGGAGTGCGGCAAACTTCATCTCCTCGATGAGGTCGAGGTTGTTGTTGGAGGAGCACCCGTCGGTCCCGAGACTTACCTGTGCCCCGGCCGCTGTCAGCCAGTGATACGGCATCGC
>JBFFLM010000305.1:0-2118 GCA_041554835.1 Methanogenium sp. | reverse complement strand
TTCATCATCTTCTGTGGAACAGAAGTGAAGGGTCACCTTTCCGGACAGTCGCTCAAGGCGCTGCACGCAAATGGTGTGGAAGGCGGAAAGATCGTTGGTTCGCAGGGTGCAATCGCATTCATCGAGAACCTTGATGCAGCCGCAATTGAACGGTTCCAGCAGCAGGTCGAAGTCATCGATATCATGGAATCCGAGGACATGGGTGCAATCACCGGCAAGATCAAAGAGTGCGAGGGTAAGGACCCTGGTGCATTTGATGCAGACCCGATGGTTGTTGAAGTGTCCGAGGAAGAGGGCGGCGCCGGTGGCGCAGTCTCGGCAACTGCAAACCCGCAGTTCCTCGAAATTGAGGCAAAACTCAATGCAATCGAGGACAAACTTGAGTTTGCAGAAGCAGAACTCGCACAGAGATTCGGACGCAAGGTTGGCCGTGACATCGGCATTCTCTATGGCCTTGTTGCCGGTCTGATCGTATTCATGATGTTGTTGGTATTACTCCCCAAATTAGGCGGATTCATCTGAGGAGGAGTGACAAGTATGTTCAAATTCGAAAAAGAGCAGACGGTACATGATTTTAACGGTACCAAGATTGGCGGGCAGCCCGGGGAATACCCACGGGTTCTCGGAGCCTCCATCTTCTATAACAAGCACGAGTGTGTTATCGACGATGAGAAGGGCATTATTGACAAGGATCGCGCAGAGGCGCTCTGGAACAGGTGTCAGGAACTTTCTGACCAGACTGGTATCAAACACTTCATCCAGATCATCTCTGAATCAGGAGAGGCATTTGAGAGCTACTTCTCATGGTTTGACTCCATTGACAACAAGACAGCATTCCTGATGGACTCGTCCATGCCTCCGGCACTTGCACACGCATGTGAGTACGTAACCGAGGTTGGACTGGCAGACCGTGCTATCTACAACTCAATCAACGGCTCAATCCTTCCGGAGAACATTGAGGCACTGAAGAACAGTGACGTCAATGCAGCAATCGTCCTTGCGTTCAACCCTGGTGACGCCTCGGTTATCGGCCGTGAGAAGGTGCTGACAGAAGGTGGCGTTGCAGGACAGGAGAAGTCCATGCTTGGCATCGCAGAAGAGTGCGGTATCACCCGCCCCATTCTCGACACAGCAGCAACTCCCCTCGGTCTTGGTTCCGGCGGTTCGTTCCGTGAGATTCTTGCCTGCAAGGCAATTCACGGTCTCCCCACCGGTGGTGCATACCACAACATGACCGTGTCCTGGACATGGCTGAAGCGCTGGAGAGGAACCAAAAAGAACCCCTCCGTGCTTCAATCCCAGTACGAAGGCAAGGACCTCCTGCTTGAACAGATGAGCCACCACCACTTTGGCGGGTTCGAAGGTATCAAGCAGGCGGCATGGTCGTCCCCTGACATTGGCTGTAACATCATGGCAGCAACCCTTGGTGCAGACCTCATCATGTACGGACCTATCGAGAACTGTGAGGGAGCAATGACTGCTATTGCCTTCACCGATATCGTACTTGCTGAGGCAGGACGTGAACTCGGCCTCCAGCCCCAGACCGAAGAGCACCCGCTCTTCAAGCTGTGCTGAGTTCTCCCCCCCCAAATATTCTTTTTTTACGGTTATTCCGGTCCTGACGGTATATGGAATACCGAAAGGTCTGTTCCTCTTTCGGAGATTACGATAAATAGGGACTGTCGTCTCCTCATCCTGTCATCACCGGGACGATGAATGGGTTTCTTCCGAAGTCCTCGAAAATAAAAGGGGGCGCAGGTGATGGCTCTGATGGCCGACAGGGATGCGAGAGGGTTCACTCAGAGCTGCAATTCATCGTCAAAAGGGGGAGTTAAAAAAGGTCACACCCGGATCGTCTGCACACCGGGCAGGATCTCGAGGGAGACATCTGTATTGGTAACGGTGTGCGTCAGGCTTCCCATGCTTATAACATCGACATCGAGTACGGCATATGCCTCGAGTGTCCTCTCGGTGATGGTCCCGGACACTTCGATCAGCACATCCTTACGTACACCCTCCCTCTCCAGGAGGTCAAGGGTCTTCTGGACGTCGAGTGGTTTCATATTATCAAGAAGAAGCATATCAGCACCTGCTCGCGCTGCTTTCAGGGCATCTTCG
>JBFFLM010000304.1:0-2130 GCA_041554835.1 Methanogenium sp. | reverse complement strand
GGGGTGACGGCGACGTGCGCCTCGTCGAGCCAGCGGGAGGCGACGGCCATGTCGTCGCCCTCGACCTTCACGTAGGCGTAGAAGGCGCCGTCCGCAGGAGCCGTCTTCAGGCCCATGCCGGAAAGGGTCTCCGTCATGAAGCGGCGGCGGCGGTCGAACTCCCGGCGCATCGTCTCCACCGGGGTCTGGTCGCCGGTGAGCGCCGCAAGGGCCCCGAACATCGCGAAGGTGGCAGTGTGGCTCATCGTGTGCTGCTGGACCTTGATCATCTGTTTGATGATCGCATCGGGCCCGGCGGCGTACCCGACCCGCCATCCGGTCATTGCGTAGGCCTTCGAGAACCCGTTGATGGTGACGGTCCGCTCGTGCATGTCGCCCATCGCGGCGATGGAGAGGTGCTCTTTGTCGTAGATGAGCTTCTCGTATATCTCGTCCGACATCACGATGAGATCGTTATCCTCGGCGATGTCCTTCACAAGCCCGAGGGATGCCTTCGTCATCACGGCCCCGGAGGGGTTGGAGGGGCTGTTGAGGATGATCATCTTCGACTTGTCCGTGACGGCCTCCAACAGCCGGTCGTCGGGCTGGAAGTCCTCCTCGCGGACCATGTAGTGGACGGCGGTGGCGCCTGCGAGCTGGACGCAGGGCTCGTAGCTCACCCACGACGGGTCCATCAGGATCACCTCGTCGCCGGGGTTGAGGACGGCCTCGCAGGTCTCGTACACGGACGACTTTGCGCCACAGCCGACGACGACCTGCGCCGCGGTGCAGGGAATGCCGTTTTCGGCATTCAGTTTCTCCGCGATCGCCTGCCTAAGCGCCGGGATGCCGGGCGAGGGAGCGTAGTGCGTCTCCCCCCGCCGGAGTGCGTCGATGCAGGCCTCGGTGATATGGGCCGGGGTGTCGAAGTCCGGCTCGCCGATGGAGAGCGCGATCACGTCGATGCCCTGGGCCCGCATCCGTCCTGCCCGGTCGGATATCTCGATCGTTGCCGAGGGGGCGATGGCCCCCACCTTTGCCGAGAGCTTCTTCATGCCAATCGCTGAACGAGTTTGACGGCGGATTCGACGGCACGGCGGGCGTAATCGATACGCTGGTGGGCCTCGAGGCGGCTCATGCCGGGCCCGGAGATGCCGAGGGTGACCGGCTTGTTGTACTCGAGCGAGAGGTCGATGATCTTACGGGATGCGTGCTGGACGACGATCTCGTCGTGCTGGGTCGCTCCCTCGATGACGCAGCCAATGGTGACGACCGCATCGACCTTGCCGTCCATCAGCATCTTCTTGATCGCAAGCGGCATGTCGTAGGCACCGGGGACATAGAGCTTCTCCGTAACCTCTGCACCGAGGAATTTTGCGTGCTCCTCCCCTTCGATCTCCATCATGTAGGTCAGGTCACGGTTGAATTCCGCGACGACGAATCCGAGTTTTATTGCCATATTTGGGAATCTCCTCAAATTTGTTATCTCATGTTTTTGGTACTTGGTAGTGATAAATCAACCGTCATCCTCTTTGCACAGGAGTATTTATCATTCTCCCACTCCTCATCACCCCCATGGAAAACATCACCGTATCAGACGCCCCGATCTTCCGTGGCTGCGTCCTCTTCGTCACCGACATCGCCCGCTCGCGGGCGGTCTACGAGGACGCCTTCGGGCTGGTCCCGGAGGTGGAGACCCCCAGGATGGTTGCCTACAGGGGGGGCCTTGCCATATGGGAGGCGGCCTCTGCACGGACCGTCGTCTACGGCGACCCGATGGAGGGCGTCGGCACCGCGACCCGCCACGGGGCGGAGGTCTGGTTCGAGACCGACGATCCCGAGGGGTCGTCGAGGAGGGTTGCGGCCGCCGGGCTCACCTTCCTCCACCCCGTCCGCGAAGAGGAATGGGGCCAGAAGACCTTCCGCTGCTTCGACCCCGACGGCCACCTCATCGAAGTCGGCGAGACGATGGCGGGCTTCATCCGCCGCATGCAGGCGGAGGACATGGACGCCTCTGCGATTGCAGAAAAGACCGGGATGACGGAATGGGCGGTACAGGAGTATCTGGAGGGCTAAAGGCACCTGCCTGCGCTACAGCCGGTATTTTAAAAAAAATTGATTTTTGAATTATCTCGCCGGCCCTGCGTCCTC
>JBFFLM010000303.1:0-2131 GCA_041554835.1 Methanogenium sp. | reverse complement strand
TATCACAAAAATAGACCACCCGGTCCAGATACTTTTCCATGCCTGGGGTATCGTCGATGCTGAGTCCTTTTTCATACTCCTGCCTGAAGAAATTCATGAAATCATCGGTGACCTTGTGTTCGGCAGACCCGTAGTCGAGGGTATTGGCAATGATTGCAGCCAGGCAATAATCTCGAAATGTCGTTAGCTCGCTGCTCACCGCGTCCACTGCCTCGAGTGCCTCCCGGTTATTCATCCCTTTAAGGTTGCGGTATGGGTTAGGATCGTTGATAGTACAGTACGCGCATCGGTGAATTCTGCTTGATATGTGGGGGGCAGGTGCCTCTTCGCGCCATATTTGCCTGAGGAGAAGTTGGCATTCGTTCACCGCCTCCTCAACAATGCAGTCATCTTTGCAAGTAAGGCGGCATTCAAACTCGACCCGGGACATGAGACAATAAAAGCACGTATCTAAGAGTTGCATAGAGAGACACTTCCAAAAATAGTACATGGGGCCACTGCGATTCGAACGCAGGTCAGAAGACCCCCAGTCTCCTAGGATGGTCCAGGCTACCCTATGGCCCCGCCATAATAGGTTAGTTTGTATCCTTTATTTATGTTGTCTTTTTGAAATTCAATCAAATTCTTTTTGTTTTGAATTCTTCAACATTTTTTGTAAGTTGTTCGATTTCATTTGAAGTAAGATTCATTTTACCACTGATTTTATCGACTTCCTCCAACAACTGATAAATCCGGGTATGCATAATTTTCATTACAAGGAGAAGAAAAACAATCACTGATCCAAAAAGGATGAGTAGTATTGCCTCTGGTGTGATTGCTATCATTTTTTTCCTTTAAATATCGATCTCGCAAGGCGGTCAATGAAAGTTTCCTTGGATTGGATAAATTCAGTTTCATCCTTGTAAGTTGTTCCTGCAAGATTTGCAGCGATGCGTCGATATGCCCGTGCTGCATCGGTTTCCGGATATTTAATGACTATGGGGGTTTTATATGCGGCAGCACGTCTGGTATTTGGGTCCTCCGGTACAATACCAATGACCTTCACGCCGAGCACTTCCTCCATCTTCTGCTTCGAAACTTCGGTATTTTCCATTGTTGCACGGGTCAGAATTGCTCCCTTGACCTTCCCCCCAACCAGTTCGGTCAGTATTTTTGTTTTCAGGGCATCCACCATCGATGAAAGTTCCGGATTTACAATGAGAATGACTTCATCGGCTATTGCAAGGGGGATGACACCGTCTCTGCTTATTCCGGCGGGGGCATCAATGAGAAGATATTCGCATTTCCCAATGAGTTCCCGCATTACATCCCTGAGGCGGTCGGGATCGGCGTTCTGAAATCCTTTCAGAGAAATACCGCTTGGAACAACTTTGACTCCGCATGGCCCCTCATAGACTGCTTCGGTAACTTTCGCCTTTCCCGCAAGGACCTCATGGAGTGTGATTGGGACGTCTTCCATCCCAAGGATGATTCCCAAATTGGCCATCCCCATGTCTGCATCCATTATGTAGGTTTCTTTTCCGAGTTCGGCGAGGCATGTTCCGAGATTTGCTGAGGTGGTGGTTTTACCCGTTCCACCTTTTCCTGACGCAATTGTATAGACTTTAACCATGAATACCTCACACAATTCCTGGATTGTCCACATAACCATTCAGTTTATTAATATTTAATATGTATGTTGTATTGCTTATCAAAATGAAGGAAAATTATTTTTCGAGCAATTGCGTTTTATATTACAAATGGGGCGTAAATATCGTTCAAATAATGAGGTTATGGATCCATTTTAAAGCCAGAATAACAAAATCCTTTTTTCATCGCTTTTAATAGCTTCGATATCTTCGCTATTCAAATTGCGCTGCGAACGAATGATGAAGATCAAATCCTGATTCTGAAATTTCAGAGGAGAAATGATGACGTCACCCTGGCGGTGTATGTTCTCACGAAGGAACAGGTTGCTGAAGTATGCTGCATCCCTTGTACCGCCTGTATATGAGGATGCAATGGCAAGTCCGTCAAGAGAGGCCAGGGTACAGGTTTCAATGCTGAATTTCTGGCAGAGACGGTTCATGCTCTCCATTATCGATAAGGAATTGGTTGTCAGGTTAATATCCGGGTAAATTTTATCTTTTAC
>JBFFLM010000302.1:0-2136 GCA_041554835.1 Methanogenium sp. | reverse complement strand
GATATCAGGATCGGGATGACCGCACCCCCCACATTGACCGCCACCACCGTGTCATCTGAGTCAGGTATATTGTAAACCCTCCCAAACCGGTTCCTGAAGACGTAGTCAGGTTTTCTGGCCCCTTTGATCTTCGTTATCGGGATATTGATGAAACTCCCTGCAAGGATGCCTACAATAAGCAGGAGTATCATGCCACCGGAGAACCCGAGGCTTTCCATTGCTCCGCCGATGATGCCGAGTAAAATAAGCGGAACCAGGAGAATGAGAACTGCTACCAGAACAAGAATGAGGATGATGGAAAAGGGATTGAGAGAGAACTGCCGCACCCTCACTCCCCCGGCAGGCGACACAGCAGTGCCGCATGATCACGGTGGTACGGGTCCAGCCACTGGACGGCGTCAACGACAAGCCCTGCCTCCTCAAGAGCCTTCACCGATGCATCGCATACCGTTTTGGGGTCCTCACGGACATTGACACTCCTCGTCTTGAGCATCAGAATGTATATCCCACCCTTTTTGAGGAATTTCAGGTGGTTGACGGCGATTGCCGCCTGGTTGGGCTGTGCCACGTCCTGGTAGATGAAGTCCACCTGCTCGATCAGCAGATCATAAACCTGCACACGGTTTACGTCCGCCATGATGGGCACGATGTTCTTCCTTCGGCGTGCCACCTCGATAAGGTCCTGCATCGGACGCGGCGCAAATTCAATCGCATACACCGTGCCTGCATAATCTGCAACATGCGATACCGTTGTACCGTTTGCAGCCCCCAGATACAGGACATTCACTGAGGAGTCGAGCGTCACATCGACCCCTTTGAGGACGAGCGCAGCAAGTTTACTCCTGTAGGGATCCCAAATCCGCCATTCTCCAAGGGTCCGCTCCCCATAGACACCGCCCTTCCCCGGCGAGACCAGGGTGCCGTCGATAATCTTCATGCGACTTCACCTGCCTTGTCGATGGCCGCCTGGGCCTTTTCCAGGAAGGCTTCATCGGCCTCACCACGATAAGCATCGATGCGGGCGGCAATCGCCAGTTTTCCCGCGAGCACCCGGGACACACGCCCCCGGATCTTCTTCGGGGCGTTGTGGACGCGCCGGTGCTGGAAGATGATACCGTGTTTAGGCGAGGGAGACCCCGCCCGCAGGTGAGTGAAGAGCGCATTCTCCGCACCCAGCACCTGAATAGTCGATGCGGGAAACGATGCCAGCGACTCAAGACCCCCCGCACGTGCGAGAATGCGTGCGGCCACAAGGCCGCCGACGAGGGCAGAGCAGTTGGGGAGGAGTATATCGGCGCGGTGCGATATCTCCTTTGTCAGGGTGGACCGGGTCGCCGAGAGGCGGTCCACCTCGCCTGCCACCCTCCCCAGCGACGTCCGGTCACGTTTCATGATTCCGACCATCTTTTTGGCATTGCAGGACCGGTATTTTCTAGAAAATGCAGGATTTTTCACGAGGTACCACTCTGTCGACTTCTCCGTCAGAAGGTTGATCACTTCGTCCAGTTCATCAAGAAGCCTGACCATCTGCACAAGCTCAACATCCCCCTTCCCGAAACATTCCCTTATCTCCTCTTCGGCAAGGGCAATGGTAACATTCCGAAGGGTGTCGACATACTGGTCACGATCCGCGAAGCACCCGCAGCGCACGGCCTCCTGCACATCCGGAAGAGGGGCACGGGCAGCCTGCCCGCTCTCCTCCGTCAGTGCCAGGTACCGCTCCACAAGAGCATCGGTATCATACCCTGCCCCGGTGCATGTATCGCCTTCAATATCTCCAAACCAGTACCTGCGCATATGTATCCATACTATCCACCTCCATTACAAAAAAGCACCCCTCTTTGCACGGACATTCAGAGAACCCAAAGCCGGATAAATACCGACGACCTACAGTACTGAAAATCCACCGGTGTCCCTCCCATGATCATAACCATTCTTCTCTTCATTGTCGGCCTGGCACTCCTCATCAAGGGTGCTGATTATTTCGTGGAAGGAGGGGGAGGGCTTGCCGCACGCTACGGCGTCCCGTCGGCCGTCATCGGGTTCACCATTATTGCATTCGGCACATCCCTCCCTGAATTTGTCGTCAGTATCAACGCCATCATCACCGACAACCCTGATGTAGCCCTCGGGAAT
>JBFFLM010000301.1:0-2154 GCA_041554835.1 Methanogenium sp. | reverse complement strand
ATGGTCGGCGCCGGCCCTGGGGACCGGGGACACGCCCCCCTGTGTCATGACTCTCCCCCCATGGCCCTGCTGAGCCACAGGAGCAGAAGTACTATTGGAAATATTGTTGCGGGGAATGGATATTAATACTATTACAACTCACACAGTTGCATTTTTAAACTTTGCAGCAGCTCATGCCAGCGGTCAGTGTACGGGGGTGTTTGTCAATATTTCCTGCGGATATTACGGAGAAGAAGTCCTGAAGCGCCCCATCCCCCCTGGGCGGGTTTACTGCGACACCCGACCAATCCTCCTCTCAGAGCCTGAGCGGGGCCCACCTGTGGGACCGAATATTCTTCCTGTGTCGGGGCACACTCTATGTCAGAGACCACCATGGAATCCGCTCCCGCCTCACCTGTCGCCCTCTCCAGGAGATGCCTTGCCGCCATTCTCCTGACAACCTGCCTATCATCGTTTGCCACCCCCTATATCTCATCGGGCGTCCAGATTGCCCTGCCTGTCATCACGGCGGAATACGGCGTCAGTGCGACGCTCATCGGCTGGGTGCCGACCGCGTTTCTCCTCCCCTATGCGATCTTTCTCCTCCCCTTCGGCAAAATCGCCGATACCTGGGGCCGGCGCCGGATCTTTCTGGGCGGCACTGCAACGATGACCGCAGGCATTCTCATCGCAGGTATGGCCCCCGGGTTCTGGTTCATCCTCATGGGAATGGCCGTCGCAGGTTTCGGCAGCGCCATGACCTTTGCCACCTCCGTCCCCCTCCTCACCACGAACTACCCCCTCAGGGAACGGGGAAAGGTGATCGGCATTAACACTGCAGTGGTCTACATCGGCCTCTCCTCGGGACCGTTTGTCGGCGGCATCCTCACCGACGCCCTCGGCTGGCGGGCCCTCTACCTCGTGGCCGTCCCGGTGGCCCTTGCGGCCCTTGCGGCTGGCGCCCTCTTCGTTCCCCGCGATCCCGGCCTGAAGCACGAACAGGAACTGCGGTTCGACGCCGCCGGGACGGCAGTCTATGCAGGGGGCCTCATCCTGCTCATCATCGGCGCCTCGCGCCTGCCGGAACTCTGGGCCGTGGCACTCGTGGTCGCAGGGGCGGCGGGAATGGCAGGGTTTCTTGCATGGGAGGGAAGATGCACAAACCCCATCTTTCCCGTCCGGACCTTCGTGGGCAACCGCCCCTTCACCTACTCGAATATCGCCGCTCTCATCAACTACTCCTCAACGTATGCGATCACCTTCCTCCTCTCGATGTACCTCTACTACATCCAGGGGTTCCCTCCCGCAGTCGCAGGCACCGTGCTCGTCGCCCAGCCGGTTATGATGGCAATCACCACCCCCCTCGCCGGCCGCCTCTCTGACCGGATCGAGCCCCGCCTCCTTGCCACCGCAGGGATGACGATCGTCGCCGCCGGGCTCTTTGCGCTTGCCTTCGTCGAATGGGACACACCGGTAGTGGGGATAGTCGGCGTCCTCCTCTTTTTGGGGTTCGGCTACGGGGTCTTCTCCTCGCCAAACATGAACTCGATCATGAGCTCGGTGTCGAATTCCCGTGCGGGAATTGCCTCCGCGACCGCCGGAACGATGCGGGTCCTCGGGCAGATCGCCTCCATGGCGATTGCAATGACCGCCTTCTCCGTTATCATCGGGACGGTCGTCATCTCGCCTGAAGTGGCAGATGAACTCCTCCAAGCAATTTCCGCCTCCTTCATCGTCTTCGGCTTCCTCTGCACGGTAGGTATCTGGTTCTCCTATGCCCGCGGCAACCTGCGATCAGAAGAGTAAACCGCTAAGCAGGATACCCTGCTCTCCTCCTTACCGTCATTTTTGCACATATCCGTACTTCCCCGTTTTCCGGCTCTTTTCTGCCGTCTCCTATTCTTATTACAGATAGCATCCGGCATGCATAATCCCGGTCATTCGCGAGGTGCGGCCTCAGGGAGATTAGTTATAAATTAATAACATTGTGTTATAATTACATAACATAATATGAGGATTATCTCACATAAGGGGAAACCATGACAGAACAGAATTATACCCTGAAAAACTGGATGGGCGTCGGGCTCATCGTCGCCGGGGCACTCGTGCTCATGTTTGCACCGACCTTCTCTATGTTGGGAAGCATCCTACTCAACGTAGGCGCCGTCCTTATAT
>JBFFLM010000300.1:0-2158 GCA_041554835.1 Methanogenium sp. | reverse complement strand
CGGGAAGAAGAAAAAGCTTGCCGGAGGGTACGGCTATTTTCTGAGCAGGGGGGGGATGGCAACCGTCTGTTCGAAGGGTATCTCCAGTTCAGTTATTTTTGCATCGACAAAGGCACGGCCCTGTACCGTTACCGGCTGTCGGTTGCCGAGTGTGGCGGTTACCAGCGAGATGGCGGCATGGTTGCGAATGGCGACCGGGACCGAGATACCCGCGACACCACCGGGGGCGATCGTCACCGGCCGTGCTTCACCGGTTCCCAGGCGGTGGATGGCTCCGCTCCCTGCTTCGGTGAAGGATAGGGTGAACGGGATACGGTTGATCGTCACCCGGACGGGGGTCCGGTTGGTGATATACAGCTTGACGTCACAGGCGATCTCCGTAAGGGTGAACCGGTGGACGGTGATATTTTCCACCTCGATGGAGTAAAGATGCCCGGGACTCATCGCAGAGTGTAGGTCACCCGGCTACATGAACCCTTCGTGCACCGGAGGTCCACGCGGTGGAGAAAGAAAAAAATTAGAGAAGGAAGAGCGGTGCAAAGACGACCGCTACAATGGTCATGAGCTTGAGCAGGATGTTGATGGCGGGCCCGGAGGTGTCCTTGAAGGGGTCACCGACGGTGTCACCGGTCACAGCGGCCTTGTGGGCTTCGGAGCCCTTGCCGCCGAGGTTGCCAAGTTCGATGTATTTCTTTGCGTTGTCCCAGGCACCGCCTGCGTTTGCCATGGTGATGGCAAGCATGAAGCCGGCACCGAGTGAACCGACGAGAAGACCGCCGAGAGCTTCCTTGCCGAGGACCAGACCGACCAGGATCGGGGCAATGATGGCGATGAGGCCGGGCAGGACCATCTCCCTGAGTGCGGAGCTCGTGGAGATCGCGATACATGCGGTATAGTCGGGATCGGTCGTTCCTTCCATGAGGCCGGTCATCTCCTTGAACTGGCGGCGGACCTCGATGACAATCGCGTAGGCTGCACGCCCGACTGCCATCATGGTCAGCGAGGAGAAGAGGAACGGGAGCATCGCACCGATGAGCAGTCCGATGAAGACCGGGGGCTGCATCATGTCGATCGACTCGAGGTTGACGGCTATGCCGTAGGATGCGAAGAGGGCAAGAGCGGTGAGTGCCGCGGAGCCGATGGCAAAGCCCTTGCCGATGGCTGCGGTGGTGTTGCCGACCGCATCGAGCGTATCGGTGATCTCACGGACTTCCTTCTTCTGGTGGCTCATCTCGGCAATACCGCCCGCATTGTCTGCGACCGGGCCGTATGCATCAACCGCAAGGGAGATGCCGAGCGTTGCAAGCATACCGACGGCTGCGATGGCAATACCGTAGAGACCTGCGAAGGTGAAGGCGGTGTAGATTGCAAGAGCGATGAGGATGGTCGGTACGAGCGTGGACTCCATGCCCTTTGCAAAGCCGGTGATGATGTTGGTTGCTGCACCGGTCTCACAGGATGCCGCGATGGTCAGGGTGGGCTTTCTCTCGTAGGAGGTGTAGTACTCCGTGACCTGGCCGATCAAGAAGCCTGCCACAAGACCGGCGACCGAGGCGATGAAGACGCCGAAGCCGAAGCTGCCGAGGAACATGGTGGCGATGAAGTAAGTGGCAATCACGACAAGGAAAAGCGCGACGAGAAGACCCATGTTGAATGCCATGTGAATGGCGGAGGATTCGGTCTTGTTTGTCCGCACGAAGAAACTGCCGATGATGGAACAGATAATACCGACGGCCGCAATGACGAGGGGGAGAAGGACGAGGTTCATCCCGACAAAGTCTGCACCGAGTGCCGCGACGTCCTTCACACCAAGGAGGAGCGAGATGTCAGTACTGTTGTTGATTGCAAGAATGGCTGCTGCGCCGAGGAGCATCGCAGAGACGATGGAACCGACGTAGGACTCGTAGAGGTCCGCTCCCATGCCGGCGATGTCACCGACGTTGTCACCTACATTGTCGGCGATGACGGCGGGGTTGCGCGGGTCATCCTCGGGGATGCCTGCCTCGACCTTGCCGACGAGGTCGGCACCGACGTCTGCTGCCTTCGTGAATATGCCACCACCCACACGGGCAAAGAGTGCAATGGAGGACGCTCCAAGACTGAACCCGGCGACGACATTGACGATGTCAATGATGCTGGACCCGTCCATGATGGTGCT
>JBFFLM010000299.1:0-2166 GCA_041554835.1 Methanogenium sp. | reverse complement strand
TGGGCAGCTCGCGGGCGGATCTTTCGGACCTCTTCATCAGGTAGGACGGCGATGACAGGCGGCTGGTCAGTGCAGGAGGTGGCATCGCCGGGGAGGGTGGTATCCGCCGTTCTTCCCGCCCTCTTTCTTCTCTTCGCCTACGGCCCCGTCGTCGCCGTTGCGGCGGACGCCGCGGGGGTGATTGGCGCCTCCCCGGCCGCCGCCCTCCTCATCGTTCCCGCCGGGCGCACGCTCTCCCTTTTCCTGTCGGGGCTTCTCCTCGCAGCAGCAGTGGCCATCGCCGGGACCGCGACCGGGTGGTGTGCGGCAACCCTTCTCTGGCGGTGGACCACCGGTCCCCTCTCGCTCCTGCGCTGGTCATTTCTCGCCTTTGCGCTCGTGCCCCCCTATCTCTGGGCGCAGGCGTGGCTGGAGGGAGCCCTCCTTGCAGGGGAGGCGGCGGGGGTGACGGGCATCGCCTTTACGTGGGGCTGGCTCTTCTCGTTCTGGGTCCAGTACGCCTCGCTCCTCCCGCTCGCAACGGGCCTCTGCCTCGTCGGCCTCGTGATCGCCGACACCTCCGCACTGGAGGCGGGCCGCCTCTTTCTTGGTGATATGCAGGCCCTCCGGCGGGTGGTCGTGCCAATGACGGCGCCTGCCGCCGGCGCATCGGCCGCACTCCTCTTTCTGCTCTCGGTCACCGACTACAGCGTCCCCTCCCTCTTCTCCGTGAACGTCTACGCCCTCGAGATCTTTGCCGAGTATGCCGCGACGAACAGCCCCGGACGTGCCTTTCTCCTCGCCCTTCCGCTGATGGCGGTGACGGTCGCCGTCATGTATTGCCTGCAGGGGCGGCTGCGCCGGGTCGTCCATGCGGCGGACCCGGATGTGGGGTGCCTCGCCGTCCCGTTCACCGTCGCCGGGTGGTTCAGGGCGGTGCAGATGCTTGCCTGCGGCATTCTCGTGGCGCAGTGTGCGTTTCTTGCCGCGATGCTTGCCGGCGGCTGGATGGCCGGGTCGCATGTTGGCGGATTCGCCGGGTTTGCCGCCCCGGCGGTCGCTACGAGCATCGCCCTCTCGCTCGCCGCCGCCCTCTGCGCCCTCCCCCTCGCCTACCCCCTCGCGGCCCGGATGAACGCGGATGCCGGGGGGGCATGGTGGCTGGTAGCCCTTGCCCCGCTCGCCGTGCCCGCCGCCCTCGTGGGGGTGGGGTTGATCGCCCTTGCCGGTCCTGCCGGGGTGTTCTACGGGACCTGGGCGCTTCCCCTTGCGGCCCTGTGTGCACGGTTCGTCCCCGTCGCCGCCCTGCTCCTGATCGTCCAGATGCGCCGGGTCCCGCCGCTCCTCTTCGATGCGGCATCGGTCTTCGAACCCTCCCCTGCCGCCGGCTGGGTCCGTGTCCGCCTCTTCCTGCTCGCACCCGGCATCATCGCCGCCGGGATGGTGGTCTTCGCGCTCTCTGCCGGGGAGCTGGGGGCGACGCTCCTGCTGCTTCCGCCCGGCGGTGAGACCGTGACCGTCCTGATGTACAACTACCTCCATTACGGCTCGTCGGGCGACGTGGCGGGCCTCGGGCTTGCCATGCTCCTCCTGATGGCCGGCGCCGGCATGGCGGCGCTCGTTGCGATGGGGGGCCGGGGCGGCGGTGGCCGGCGTCCCTCCTCCTCCTCCTCCTCCTCGCCCGTCGCACCACGTACAGGGGGCGATCTCCATGATTGAGTGCCGGGGCCTTGCAAAGGCATACGGCAGCACCCCGGCGGTGGTGGATGTCACCGCCGCCTTTGCAGGCGACGTCGTGATCATGGGCCCCTCGGGGAGCGGCAAGAGCACGCTCATCCGGCTGATCGCCGGTCTCGAGGTCCCGGATGCGGGATCGGTCGCCATCGGCGGGGCGGTGATGAGCACGAAGGACCGGGTGGTGCCGGCGGGACGGCGCGGGGTGGCCTGTGCCTTCCAGTCGCCCGCCCTCTGGCCCCACATGAGCGTCGAGGAGCATCTCCGGTTCGCCGCCGGTCCCTGCCCGGAAGGGGTGGAGACCCGTATCGCCCGGCTTCTGGAACGTGCCGGTCTTGCCGGTCTTGCCGCCCGGCGTCCGGGGGAGCTCTCCGGCGGCGAGGCCCGCCGGGTCTCCCTCTGCCGGGCGCTCGCCGCCGCCCGCCCCGTCCTCCTCCTCGACGAACCGGTCCA
>JBFFLM010000298.1:0-2167 GCA_041554835.1 Methanogenium sp. | reverse complement strand
GCGTCCTCTTCTTCCCGGTGAGATATTGGGCCAGTTCCCGCGTCTTAAAGAGCATGGTCAAACCACCCTACGAAATACCCCTCATTCCGGGCCGAAATACGACCATTTTGGGCGTGTTTTCAAGCTCTTTTGAGGGGTCGAAATAATAAGCGATTTCGTCTCTTTTCAGCGAAATCAGAGCGATTTCCAAGGGTTATAGCAGCCCTATAACGACCGGTATTTTTCGAAGGTGCAAATGGTAGGGGAAGGGTGTGATCCGCCCGCATTTCACGTCTGTAAAGATGGTTCGTAGCGGGCTGTTTTCGCGAAATATCGCCTATTTAAGCGTTTCTTATGAACGAATATTCTGCACTTCGAAATGAGAGACGACATCGAATTCCAATGCGAAGAATGAGGAGGCGGAATTCGAACCCACGGATCCTGCTGGTGGGATCGTGGAAACCCTGTCAATCTCATTCACAGGGATCAAACAAACCGGAGCTCACTCAAATCCCTTCCTATGATCTCTTTCTGCTCGAGGTGCTCGAGTTCGTGGGCGAGTCCGTATGCAGGGGAACCCTCGAATGTGATCTCCTTCTTTTCGGGGTCCCCGACCCGGATCTCCCCGGCGAGCGGATCGATCGTCATCTGCAGGATCCTCTCCGCCGTGGCCCGGAGCCGGTACGGCCGTTCCACGAGAAGACGGGCGGGCTGATCGCCGCATTTTTCTAGCCGGTGAACGGTTCCCTCCCGCTCTTCGATTGCCGGATTCACGAGAAGATAGATCTCCTCCACGGAGGACCCGAGCCTCGTCTCCTCGTCGTATACCGATGTCTTCTTCATGACCGAAACGGTCCGAAGATTCTCCGAGGCATAACTCCAGTCACCCCCGAACCTGACCGAGAAGAAGAGAGGGAGGAGTGACTCGGTGGAAAGACCGAACCGTACAGCGAGGTCCTCCTCTGCCTTGAGGAAAACCAGGTTCCTGAAGATATCGGCAGGTTCCATCGTTCCTCCTATTCCGTCAAGGATATAATGGTTGGGGCATGTATGGAATGGGCGGTTCTCCTGGTGACCTCCTCACGGAAGGAGTGAAGATGAAGGCCCTTATAATTGGGGGGTCATCGTAATTATTCAATACATTTTGAATAAAAACAGATATTGGAGAGCTCTATGGCAGAACATAAGGACGAACATATAATCGAAGCAATTGGCAGGTGCCGAGTCGTGATACAAAACGGTGAAGTGGTTGAAGTGGGGGACGCGGAAATTCGTTCCTGCCCGCTGACCAGGAAGTTTGCACATCCGGTCTCGACGCCTGACAAGGAATCGGTGAAGGCGAATATTGAATACCGCATTAGGACGTGGGGGATGTGCACCCCGCACCGTGAAGTCATCGCAACGAGGGAATTTGTCGGATTCGGCGCATCCGAAATCCTGGGTTTCGGGCTGTCTGCCGGGATGCTTGATGCCGTTGTCCTGGCATGCGACGGTGCCGGGACCCTCATCGCGACGAACCCCGCCCTCGTTCAGGGCATCGGGGGAAGGATGTCCGGTCTTGTCAAGACAGTGCCGTACGAGGACGTGATCCGCCGCATTGAGGAGGCGGGGGGCATCGTTATCGATAAAGAGTCTGCCACACTCGATCAATCGGCCGGGATTGCAGAGGCATACGAACGGGGATATACCAAGGTCGCCGTAACGGTGGCGATTCCCGAAGAGGCGAAGACGATACGGCGTCAATATCCCGATGCAGTCATTTTCGGTGTTCATGTCACCGGGCTCAACCATGGAGAAGCCCGGATGCTCGTCGGCGCATCCGACTTTGTCACCTCCTGCGCCTCGGCCACGATTCGAGAGGCCGCCGGAGAAATGGCGCTCGTCCAGGCAGGCGTCGGGGTCCCGACATTCGCCGTCACCCCGACGGCAAAAGACATACTCCTGGAAAAGATCCGGTCCAGTAATGCGCAGGTGCTTATCCGGACAACAAAACTACCTGTCGTCTCCGAAGAGCAGCCGGACCCTCTCGTGTGAAGGGATCACCGGTTCCGTCAGGAGGAACACGTCCCAAATATTTCCCTAGCTAAAATCCTCTTTTGTACCATGATACATAGGGGGGCTCCGGGCAAAATAAGCCCAATTCAGCCGTATTTTCACCCATCAACCACTCCTTTGAAAAATAAACGAT
>JBFFLM010000297.1:0-2184 GCA_041554835.1 Methanogenium sp. | reverse complement strand
TGATTGCCGGCATTGCGGCGGCGGTGGTGCTCTGGAAGAGGGAGAGCAGGTGAAGGCAACACGAATCTTTGCACTCTTCGCAGCCGTCTCGGTCGTCCTTGCGGGAACCGGGGCGGCGATGCCCTTTGCAGACGAGGGGCCGTTCCTGGTCGCACAACCGGATGCCATCGTGTGCACGCCGGCGGCAGGAGGGGACCGCATCCTGTGGATCGAACTTGCCACCGCACCCGAGTTTGCATTTCTGGGCGATCGCGCCATCCGTGCCTACAACACCACCTCGGAGACCGCGACCCTCATCCGCTCCCGTGCGACCAATGCCCGTTCCCCCGACATAGACGGAGACCTCGCGGTATGGGAGGAGGAGCGGGGGTCCACGACCGATATCGTCCTCTACAACTTCCGCACGGGAACGGTCTCGGCACTCCACACCACCGCCATCCAGCACAATCCCCGCGTAAGCGAGAACCGCATCGTCTGGGAGGAGGGGTTCGAAGGGGAACGCGGCATCTGGATGTACGATACGACGACGGGCAGCCTGTATGGCCTTTCCACCGGGAAGAACGACTGTTTTGCTCCCGATATCGACGGAACCACCGTTGTCTGGATCGAACGATCCGATCGTGATGCCTACGCGATCGTCTCGGCGGACCTGATATCAGGACGGCGGGATGTCCTCGGCGTAACCTCCGTCCCGGTCTCTCCCCGCATCGATGGAGGAAGGGTGGTATGGGAGGAAGGGGGGCTGATCCGTCTCGCATCGACCGAAGACGGGGTGACCACCCTCACCAGTGAACCGGCACCGCGTTCCGGCGTGGTCATAGGGGAAGCTATCGTTGCATGGTCGGAGGACGGCAGGATCGTGTGCCACGATCTCCCGGACGGGGAGACGACCCGGACCGGAAAAAAGGAGGCCTCGACGAAACCGGCGATCACAGACGACGGGATCGCGTGGGTGGAAGAGGGCAACGGCGGAGTGCTCGCCATCCGGTATCAGCCGTTTGCATCCCCGCATCCGGGCGGGCTGCAGGTGGAACCTGCCGCGGTGGTCATGCCCCTGTCGACAGGGAGCCGGATCGGCCGGATGCGGGAGGGGGAGTGCGCATGGTACGCCCTTGACGTCTCTTCCGGCACCACCGGCATCTCATTGGACTTTTCGTGGGAGACGACGGATGCATCGCTCTCGTGCACGCTGATAGGCCCCGGCGGGGCGATCTTCCGGTTCACCGACAGCGACGACGAGGCAATGGACGCACGGATACGGGTCTCCGTCACGTCTCCTGCGGGCATCATCCCCGGCAGGTGGTACTGCGCCGTATCCGGCGAGTCGGTCAGGGACGATGTCTCCTATGCCATCACATGGTACGAATCCGGCACCGGACGGTAACATTTCCGCGGTGATCTGCCGGCGATCGCTTGAGCGATTGGATTCATGGGGGAGGATTCTATTTTCCCTATTTCTTACAACCGGATGCGCCGGAAGAGGTGAGTATCCAGGGCTATACTCCGAAATAAGATATTTTTATATTTATACAAATGAAAGCGAAATATTATGCCAATCCGTCCGACCTATCTCTCCCCATCACCGAAGACCGCGGCATTCGCGATCGTCATCGTTCTCCTCGTTTCAACCCTCCTCTTCACCGCCGGGTGTTCCGATGTGGGGCATAAACCGCTCACCTTTTCGATCTGGGTTCTGAAGATCGATGGAGACGGGAACGAGCAGTGGACCGCGACGATTGACGGCGACCCGAACGGGCAGGGGACGGATATGATCCAGACGCTGGACGGCGGGTACGCCATCGTGGGGAGCGGGACGGGACCGGCGAGGCCGCCGGGCACCATGACAACGGCCGACGGCGGACACGTCGTCGTGGCCGGGGGTACCTATGGACTCATCCGCATCGTCACGCTTGGCGCGGGGGGAGAAGCGGGATTGGATCTCAAAACCAACACCTCCCTGGACTCCGGGTATACCCTTGTCGGGGCGCCGGGCGGAGGATATGTCGTCACCACCCGGTTGGGATGCCTGAAACGGATAGATGAGAGCGGAACCGTCCTCTGGAGAACGAAAATCGGCGAAGAAAGCGATGAGTGGGCGTGGAGAGTGGTCAGGGCACCGGACGGCGGGTACGCCGCAGCGGGGACCAACCGGTCCGTCGGGCTTGACGACGAGGGGACGATCCT
>JBFFLM010000296.1:0-2184 GCA_041554835.1 Methanogenium sp. | reverse complement strand
GGTGGTCCGGGAGCATCGGGAAGGTGAGGATGCCGGTGTAGACCGAGGTGCCGTTGTGGGCGGCGTAGCGGTCGGCGTGCGACCCCTTCGGGACGAAGTGGTCCACGTCGGCGATCGCGACCCGGATGCGGATCGCCCCGTCCTTTTCCTCGCAGTACTCGATCTGGTCGAGGTCCTCCGAGTCGACGTTGTCGATGGACGACCACAACAGCCCCCGCAGGTCGACGATGCCGGTCTTCCCGCCATACGACAGACGGCCGCCCGAAAGCGCCTCCACCTCACGGACGACGGAGCGGGGAAAGTGCGGGTTGAAACCGTAGCTGCGCATCGCATCATAGGCGATCTCTTCCATGTTGACGGGGCGGCGGGACGGCATAGGTTCTCTGGGGAGAAATTGGCGCCCGCTCACTAATAGGTTGCGGGACGGTTCGGCGACGGGGCCCCGGCAGACGGGAAGGGATCACCCGTGGAGCGGCACACCGCCGGGCGGGGTCCGGGCCAAAGGGCACAGACCGGAAAAAGCCGCAGAGGGACGAAAGGAGATACGACGGGCCAAAGGCCGCCAAAAAAGAGATGAGAGAGTAAACCACGGCAGGAACGGACGGGGATGCGACCGGTGCCGGGCGGGGCTGCACGGCTGCCGGAACGATCAACACCCTCCCGGACGCCGCTTCCCCGCCACCTACAGCAGCCGGTCGTTTCGCTTCTTGAAGGTGTACCACCTGCCCGGCTTTCTCCCCTTCGGGGTGATCGTCGGCTCCTCCTTGATCGGCCCGGGCTGGTTCGTGTGCCACCCCAGCTCGTCCCCGTGGATGTGGCTGTGGGGGTCGTGGTCCTCCGAAAACGGCGGTTTGGGCGACGCCTTGTGCGGCATCCGCGGGTAGCGCCGGTGAATGGGATGGTGCCGGTCCTCCTCGTGGTGGCGCTTCTCATCCGGGCTCATATCGGGCCTGCCCCGGGAGAGGTTCGGGTATTTTATCAGTTGCAGTCGTCGGCCTTTCATAGTCCTCTACTCCTCCTCACTCCTCATAATACAGTCCCTCATCAGTAGTTGTCCTGCGGTTTCATGACGACCGTCTCCTCGACCTCGGGTTCGAGGATCCAGAGGGCCTCGCGTACCTTCTCCCGGACCGCCGGGTCGTCGCTGTCCCGCATATCATCGAGGCAGGCGATCGCACCGCCGGAGAGGACCGCCTCCTCCTCGCCCGCGACCGCGGTCGCCATCAGCACCTCGATGGCAGAGGTGACGATGTGGGGGTTCCTGTCCCCGAGGAGACCCACCATGATGGCGACGCCTCCCTGCCGGATCAGTTCGTTCGGCCGCCAGTCGTCGGCCTCCGTCATGACGGCAAGGGCCTCGACGGCGCCCTCCCGCACCTCCTCGTCCGGGTGCATCGTCCGACGGAGGAGATCCGTCATCAGCTCCCGTTTGATTGTCAGTTCTGCTACCATTCCTCGTACCTCCGCAGAGCCCCGCAGGGCCGGTGGCCCGCCGCCCTCCATCAGCCGGTCCGGGCCGGGGAGGAGCACCTGCTCCTGACTGTTAGATAACCATCATTCCTGATGAACCTTATGTCCGCCCGGCGGGTGCGCACGGGCGGCCGCAGAAACGGGGGAAAATCGCCACAAATGGCACCGATGCCAAAAAAATAGTCAGGCACACCGCATCGGCCCCATCCGGCACGAAGGAGGGGACGAGGACCGGCCCGCCGGGAAGGGACGGGCAGACGGCGGCCTACTCGCCGAGGAGAAACGTCTCGCCGTCCATGCCGATATGGGCCCAGTCCCAGCCGATCCGGTGCGACATGTGCACCACCCGGAACTCCTTTGCACCGAGCTCCCCTGCAAGGGCGACGGCCTCGTCGTAGTTCATGTGTTTGCTGTGGTTGACGTCCGGCGGGAAGAGTCCGTCCAGAAAGAGGAGGTCGCAGCCGCGAAGCAGCTCCTTCGTCTCCTCCGGGATGTATTTGTTCGTATCCGCCGTGTAGCCGACCTTCACCCCGTCCGCCTCCCAGACGACCCCGCAGGTGGTGTCGGGCGGGTGGTTGACGAGGCCGAGCGTAAACGTGATGCCCGCAAGCCCGAAGGGCTCGTAGGGGGCGACCGGGTGGGCGTCGAGCCGGATGTAGTTGTAGACCCCGCCGAGGTAGTCGAGCACCTCCGGGGCGCCGTAGACGGGCGGGT
>JBFFLM010000295.1:0-2191 GCA_041554835.1 Methanogenium sp. | reverse complement strand
CCGTTCGTAGTTCGTGAAGACCTCGAATCCGTCCTTTGTCACCGCTCCCATATCCTCGAGGCGGACCCCGCCGATGCCGGTATAATAGAGCCCCGGTTCGACGGTGACCACGTGGCCGGGGGCAAGCTCCGTATCCCCGCGGGGGGAGAGGTAGGGGTCCTCGTGGATGGCAAGCCCCACCCCGTGGCCGAGGCTGTGGATGAACCCCTCGGCGCCGGTCGCGTAGCCCCGTTCGGCGAAGAGGTCGACGACCGCCCCGTGCACCTCGGCCCCGGTGATGCCGGGCCGAATCATCCCCTCGCCAAGGGTCTGGGCGTCACGGACCGCCTCGTAGATGTCCCGGATCTCCTTCGAGGGCTCGCCCCGGCAGAAGGTCCGGCTCATATCCGCGTAGTATCCCGTCGCCTCGCTCCGGGGGAAGACGTCGATGACGATCGGCTCGTGTGCCACAAGCGTCCCCGACCCCGTGTTGTGGGGCTGGGCCGTCTCCGGGCCGCAGGAGATGATCGTCTCGTGCGCCGCATACCCCCGCCGGAGCAGCCAGCAGTGCATCTCCCGGCGCAGCCCCTCGGAGGTGAGCGGGTCGCCGTTGACGACGAGCCCGCCGCCGGGGGCGATCGCCGCACCGGCGATGATCCCCGCCGCATAGCCCATCACCTCGTTTGTGACCGCCTGCGACGCCCGGATGGCGTCCAGCTCGGCTGCGGTCTTGACCGCCCGCATCGTATCGAGGACACCGGTCTCCGGGGTCACCGTCCCGAAGGCCTCACAGGCTCGGGCGATGGCGAGCGGAAACGTCCCCGGCACGAGGATGTCGCCGCCCGCGAGCCGGTGAACCATCCGTGCGGCGGCCCGCTTCGGGTCCTGCTCCTCTTCGAGCAGCTCGAAGTAGCCGGCCTCGCCGCGGGTGATGATATCGCAGCCCGCCTCGCCCTTAGCCCGGCCCGCCTCCATCTGCGGGACAACGAGTATCCCTGCCTCCCCCCGCTTCCGGATATAGAACATGGGGTCGCCGGTCACGAACCCGGTCAGGTACCTGAAATTCGGATCGGCGGAAGAGGCATACATGACAAAGGCGGCCGCTCCTGCCGCCTCCATCGCCTCATCAAGGGAAGGCATGCCTAAACATTGCGGGTGAAACCACAAGTACTTTTATCCTGCGCACTTATCTATGGACAATGGACGACGCATCCCGGAAGAAGCTGACATTCAAGTTTGCTAAACTCACGGTGGTCCTCGACGGGGTCTTCCTCTTCGCGGCCATTGCCATCCTTGCCATGGCGGGCGTCATCCCCGTCTACTCCATCCCCATCGCCATCATCTTCGGCATCGCCTCGATTGCGCTTGCGGTCTACTTCGTCGGCGCCTACCGTCGTGACAAGGCGTGGCTCGCCTCCGTCCCCGACGACAAACCGGCGACGAAGACACAGGGGGAACAGGAGAAGGCGGGCGACGTCCCTGCGGCAGCGGCAGAGACACCGGAAGCCGCCGAACCGGGCGACGCCACGGAACCGGGGACGTAGGAGCGCACCGAAGGAGGAGGAGGAGACACCGATGCTCGAAAAACTCAAATCAGAGGTCGAACTGGTCAGCCGCCACCTCAATGTGGTGCGGGTGGTCGCCGCCCACCAGCCGATCGGCATCATGAAGCTCGCCGAGGTGACGGGGGAACCCTCCCACCGCATCCGCTACTCCCTCAAGGTCCTCGAGTCCCAGGGCTATATCCGTGCCTCGCCCTCGGGGGCGATGGTGACCGAAGCGGCCGAGGAGATGCTCGCCAATTTCGATGCGGAGATCGACACCCTGATTGCGCTCCTCGAGGAGATGCGGGACGGGAAGGACGCCTGACGCCGCCTGCCAAAGGCCCAATACATAATCTTTAATTATCTCTCCTGCCGACATTGTAAGGCACACAAGGTGCTTGCCTCCATAACTCAGTTGGTAGAGTGTCTGGCTGTTAACCAGAATGTCGTAGGTTCGAGCCCTGCAAGCGGCGTAAATCCTTTTTTGTTATTGTTCTACTTTTTTAGAATATCATCCCATTTCGGAGCACACCCCATTCTTATGACCACGTCATGTTCTTTTGGCCATATCATCTTCTTATGACCATTCCCCATTCCGGAAAACACACCATTCTTATAGCCACACCCCTTTCAACCACCACATCACTTCACCTCAATCAACAAGGTTT
>JBFFLM010000294.1:0-2197 GCA_041554835.1 Methanogenium sp. | reverse complement strand
CGGCTCACTTTATCTTCTTGTTGAGCTTCTTGAGCTTCTTCTTGGCGGCTTCGCTTCCTCCGGCCGCCTGCTTCTGGAGCTCTTCTGCCTTGGCCTTCTTCGCTTTGTTCTTGGTTTCCATTTGTTTCTTACTCATTGCCATGAGGGTACCTCGCCAGGCCTAGGTCTGGGTATATTTATATTATTTTATTCATTAAAGGCAGTATCGTTGTTGGCTTTGGAAAGTGATTCTGTCATGTTGGTACTGGAACAGTCAGTTTCGTTTCTTTTGAATGGAGAGTGACTCATGTGCCCATTCGATCAATTCTTCCGGGTTTTCCAGAACGTCCGGGGGTATCTCGTAGTAGGACGACATTGCCGGTTTGTCTGGGTACGGTTTGAACGGTGCCGACCCTGCCGCCACGTATTTGTCCTTGTTCGTTTCATCAACCTTCAGATAGAGAACATCGTCAGCTACAAGGCCAAACATCAAACCGTCACGATAGAGTCCGGCACCTCCAAACATTTTTCGTACAGTGACGCCGCCCCACGCCGACACCTGATCAAGAATATAGTCCAGAAACTCGTCCGATACCGCCATATGATCTGTTCCTGAGTTTCCAAAGAACAAGAGGATGCCGCCTGTGATCAGTCTGTATCGGCTTTTTTGATCGCGTGACCCGACAGAAACCCTCATCCCCCCAGCACACCACTTTTCTGGCATGAAAAATATCGAAATGAAGCTCGAGGGCACCATCCTCACGATGAAGATCGACATCGCAAAGGACTTCGGGCCGTCGAAGTCCGGCAAGTCCATCACCATCGCCTCGACCGAGGGCAACATCTCCGTCCCCGGTGCCGAGGAGGTCAAGGTCGGGCTGAACGTGTACAAGAGCAGGAAGTGACCAAGTTTTCCACATATGGAGCACTGCAATGAACCCGGCTATGAACGAATTATCATACTTTGACCAGACATTTACATCACTGGACCATGCGGATGGGCAGTTTCGCGGCATGGAATTCGAATCATGCACCTTTCAGGACTGTACTTTTTCCAACAGTGATATGTCGGGCAATGACTTCACCGATTGCCGGTTCATTGACTGCAACCTGAGTATGGCCATCCTTACCGGCACCGGTCTGAAAAATGTCGCATTCATCGCCTGCAAAATGACCGGCATCGACTTTGGCTTCTGCAACGATTTTCTGTTTTCCGTGAACTTCACCCGGTGTCGTCTGGATTATGCGATATTTTTCAAAAACGATCTGAAGAAGAGCAGGTTTGAGGAATGCAGCATACAGGAAGCGGGTTTTACCGGGTCGGATATCAGCGGAGCAGTGTTCTCCAGCTGTGATCTCTCCCGTGCCGTTTTTGACCGGAATAATCTGGCCGGTGCCGATTTTGCCACCTCGAATAATTATTCAATCGACCCCGAACGAAACACCATCGACCGGGCGGTCTTCTCCTATCCCGGTGTGCTGGGGTTATTGGACAAATACCGTATCATCCTGAAATGAACGGGGCCGTTCTTTCTCCTGTGTGAGGGAAAAAATGGTTGAGGTTAAGGGATCCCGGGGATATCAAAGCTGTTGTCCGGGGGGGTGGTACCTCATTCCCATTTTCCCGTGGTATTCCACCATAGTTCCATCCCGGTACTGTTCGGGTTGAAATAATACACAGAACAGAGGTCGGGCGGATACCTCCCGGTCCGATACCCTTCCAGCAGGAAAAGAGCTTCATTTCCCACCGTGGAGGTCTGGTTCTCCGGGCAGTACGAACTTACCGGCGATACGACGGGGGCGGCGGGCTCCCCGGAATCAATCTCCTGCATCAGGATCTCTGCATCCTCATGCGTTATCCAGCCCTCGGGCACATCAAGCACCATGACCGGTTCATCAGGGTGCATGCGCAGGTCATTGAGAAATTCAATGGGAGTATGGGTCTCAAAATAGCACGAATCCCCCGTGGAGAGGTGCGTGTCGGATCTCCCGATCAGGTGCTCGAATGTACACGGAGCCGCAGAGATATTCGCAGATGTATCCTCAGGCGTATTCGCAGAGGCATCCGTAGAGGTATCTGTTGGAGTGACCGAAGGAAGCTTCGTCCCATCGCCGATACCGGTGTCGGGGGGAGATGGCCCGGTGCATCCGGCACTCAGGAGCAATGCAGCCAGGATGAAAATTTGAAGGAACTGAATTATTTTCATGTAATGGAATG
>JBFFLM010000293.1:0-2204 GCA_041554835.1 Methanogenium sp. | reverse complement strand
GGGCGAGAGCGGGAAGACCTACAACGTGAGCGCCACCACTGCACTAGGCGTTCTCGATGCGGCCGGGCTCTCGTTCATGGTGGATGACGATTTCTATACCGAGTACGGTTCGCTTTTCGTCGATACGATCGGGGGGATTGCAGGCAGCGGAGCCTCGGGATGGATGTACTTGGTGAACGGTGCGAGCCCGGGAACGGGAGCGAACACCTACACCCTCAAAACCGGGGACGAGGTGATCTGGTACTGGAGTGAGTCGATGTCCAGCACGCCTGCCGAGTCGGAGCATGTCTACGGCTATACGGTGACGATCGCCACCACCACGGACGGCAGTTCCGGCGGGGATGACGGGACGGATACCGGCACAAGTGATACGGCCACCATGGGCTCGTCGACCGTCGGCCGACTCAGTACCATCGGCCTGCCGGCAGGCGCATCACTGACGATTGACCAGAACCGGATGATGCTCAGCGTGGACATGGTAGCGGCTGCCGCGGCGGGCGAGGAGGTCGCAATGGAGCAGAATACCTTCATCGTAACAAGAGGTGGCGCCACCCTCTTCATCCGCTTCGTTGATTTTAAAGAGGTCCGTGGTATCATCACGGGACCGGTTGAATCGATCACCGTCCAGACATCCCCGGTGGAGGACGATCTGCCGGATGCGGGCCATGTGATCGTCTCGGCAGGTGCAGAACTCTACTCCATGCCATTCGGTGCACAGATCCTCACCTCGCTCAGCACCGGCCCGTCGCTTTCAGAGACGCGGGAGATGCTCGCCACCCAGCCGGATTCACCTTACCCGGTGGCGGTTGGCTGCGCCATCGATGTAAAGGAGACCAACCTTGTCAATGGTGAGGACATCGGCACGGCGTCGATGACGATCGTAATGGACGCGGCGTGGGTAAACGCCCACGGAGGAGCTAAGAGCCTTCGCATCGTACATATCGGGAATAACGGGAATGTCGAGGTCATTGTTCCCACGGTCAGATTCGAAGGCAGCACAGTCTGCATCGAAGCCGATTCACCGGCGGGATTCTCCTCCTTCGTCCTCATTGCAGCAGGGGAGCCTCCGGTAACAGACAGCCTCTCTGATGCAGAGCAGACGCCTGAAACACCCTCTGGCGGGGAGGACACGGAACCGACACAGACCCCGTTCCCTGCATTGGCTGGTCTTACGGGTGCAGGAGTGGCCGCAGTATGGTGGAGTGTAAGATATGACAGAAAACAGAACTAACTTCATTTTTTTTTCGATAGTGCTGCTCTGCAGCATCGCATGTACGGCAGGGGCAGGGGCCTACCCGCTTTTAGCCGATGACCAGCAGATTGAATCAGCCCTTGCGTATATGCAGTCGTGCCAGAGGGACGACGGCGGGTTCGGCGAGGTCGACCGTGAGACGAGTCCTGCCACCTCGACGTGGGTGATAATGGCAATCGTCGCCGCGGGCGAAGACCCTGCTACCTGGACAAAGGGCGGCGTCTCGGCGCTCGATTATCTCCATAATGTAGCCGCCCCCGAGACCGTTGCCATCGACGGCACGGCCGAGACGGCGAAGATGGTTCTTACCATTGTCGCGGTCGGAGAAGACCCGTACAATTTTGAGGGAACCGACTTCGTTGCCTCCTTAAAGGCGAAGCAGGAGCCGTCGGGTTCATTCGGCGATCACATCTACACGACGAACTGGGCGGTCATGGCCCTTGCCGCCGCCGGTGAGGACACCGCGACTGCGACGAAATGGCTCACCGGACAGCAGAACGCGGACGGCGGCTTCGGGTGGACACCCGGCGCCGAGAGTGACTGCGACGACACCGCCTCCGCCGTCGAGGCCCTGATGGCAGCCGTCACATCCCCGTCGTCGCCCGTGATTACAAAGGCGATGAAATTTTTCCGCTCGGTCCAGAGTGAGAACGGCGGGTTCAATTACGGCGGTTCGAGTGCGGCAAACACTGCCTCGGATGCCTGGGTCATACAGGCGCTCGTCGCGGCAGGTGAAAACCCGGCCACCTGGACAAAGGGAGGTGTAAGTCCCGTCGACCACCTTCTCTCGGCACAGTCAGGAGAGGGATACTTCAAGTGGACGCCGGTCCTCACGGACAACCCCTGCCGGATGACGGCTTCCGCCGTTCCGGCACTGCTGGGAAAGGCGTACCCCGTCCTCCCGGGTGAGGGCGCATCGGTTGTTTCGGCCGGCACCACCGTCTCCCCTGTC
>JBFFLM010000292.1:0-2206 GCA_041554835.1 Methanogenium sp. | reverse complement strand
GCTTGCACGGGAAACCGGGGGGGAGCGGCCTTTCTATATCTTTGACCGTGCCAGCCGTGACTGGTTTGCACACCTCTATCCCGACATCCCCCTTCGTGCGGACCGGGATTTCTTTGATTATGTCTATCTGACCGATGATCTCGCCGATCTGCCGGGAAAGCGGTATCTCCGCATACGCCGCCATATCAACAAATTCAATAAGAACTGCGACTACCACACCGAGCAAATCGGCCCGGAAAACATGCAGAAGGTCCGTGATTTCCTGGACCAGTGGTGCGAATGGAAACACTGCGAGGAGAGCGAGGTCCTGGCGCACGAGAAAAATGCCATCCTGTTCTGCATCGAGCATTTCACCGAACTCGGCCTTGAAGGAATCCTTGTGATTGTTGATGACGCCATATCGGCACTCTCGATATTTGACCGTCTCAGTGACGACGTGGCGCTCGTTCATTTTGAAAAGGGCCTTCCCGACTGCGAAGGAAATTACAAGGTCATCAATATGGAGACGGCACGCTATCTCCGGGAGAAGTACCAGAATACCTTCATCAACCGTGAGTCGGACGTCGGGCTTCCCGGCCTGCGGGAGGCAAAACTTCGCTACTATCCCCACCATTTTGCCGAGGTATGGTCGGTCGCCCGTTCGGACATTCCGGCCGACCTCTAAACCGGGTATCGGAATCTTTTCCATCTTTTAGGCGCAAGGTTGTGGTATGCCAGCATCTCCCGATCTGATCATCAGAAATGCCCTCATTCCCGGCGGCCGCATCGTCGATATCGTCATTCGTGAGGGGCGGGTGGTGCATGTCGGGGCAGGCGGGACGGGCGCCGAACAGACCGTCGATGCACACGGAAATCTCACGCTTCCGGGTGCCATCGATATGCACGTACATATGCGGGGGGGCATACACCAGTCCTATAAGGAGACCTGGGCGACCGGGACGATGAGCGCGGTTGCCGGCGGGGTCACCATGGTGGTCGACCAGCCGAACACCCTCCCCGCCCTCACCGGGCGGACGACCTTTAGGGAGCGGGTTGCCGAGGCACGGGAAGGTGCATACTGCCGGTTCGGGATAAATGGCGCCGTCACACCCGATGCCGACCTCGCGGGTCTCCGGGAGGAGGGCGCTCTTGCCTTCGGGGAGACCTTTGCCGCCGCCTCAAGCTATGGGGAGGCGATAGGAGAGGAGGACCTGAAGAGGTGCCTTGACATCCTGCGTCGGCTGGATGCACTGATAACCATCCACTGCGAAGAAGTGCAGGATGGAAGGGACGTGGACCTCGCCCTGCACCGTCAACTTCGTTCCGGTGCCGGTGAGGCAGAAGCGGTAAGGAAACTATGCACCCTGCTTTTGCCGGGACAGCGTTCTCATTTCTGCCATCTCTCGTCGGATGCGTCGGTACGGGCGGCGTGCACCTCCTATGAAGTCATGCCGCATCACCTCTTCCTGTCTCAGGAGATGTTTGCGATTGACGATGCCCATGGGAAGGTGAACCCACCGCTTCGCACAGAAAAGGAGCGCAAAGCTCTCTGGAATGCATGGGAGAAGATCCCCGTCGTCGCATCGGATCACGCTCCCCATTCCGATGCCGAAAAATCCGGGCCCTTTGAAACGGCACCGGCGGGGCTGCCGGGTGTCGAGACGATGGTCCCTCTTCTTCTGTCATTGGTGTATGAGGGAAAATGCACTCTAACGTCCGTCCTGCAAAAAACCGTCACGCGCCCCTCCGGGCTTCTCCGGATTATGCCGCCGGGGTTTACTCCCGGTGCTCCTGCCGATTTTGCGATTTATCCCGGGGAACCTGAAAGAATTTCGGCCGAACACCTGCACAGCCGGGCGGGATGGACGCCGTATGAGGGGAAGAACGGGGTATTTCCCGAGGTGGTTACCTGCAAAGGGATGGTAGTTTACGACGGGGGTCAGTTCACGTTTGGTGCAGGGGAATGGGTCAGGGGACAAGGATATAAGAAGAATCATGAGAAATAGGTACTGCCGATATAGCGCTTTTATAGGTCCCCGGGTGATCGATTGGCAGAGCCTGGAAGTGATCCATGGGACAACCCAATTGCGCGACAGGCCGCCCGGCAATGGGTTAAGCAGGTGACGGACGGCGCATGCCACGAATGATCTGTGCTGTTAATGCCGGGCTACATAACCTTCTCTTACCATGGGATCAGTTGATGATGCAATAACCGCCGAGAAAGACG
>JBFFLM010000291.1:0-2239 GCA_041554835.1 Methanogenium sp. | reverse complement strand
TCCCGGCCCATCCCCGGCGGCGGGCGGCCGTCCGCACCCGCGGGAGAGGGGGGCGGGGCGTATCATTTTTCTGCCTTCGTGCCAATGGGTATCCACCACCAGAGGCGGCAATGACAATCATCGGCATCATCGGAACCGGGAGCATGGGGAGCATGCTTACCCGCACCTTCATCGAACAGGGCGTCTGCGGGGCAGACGATATCATCGCGTCGAGCCGGAGCGAAGGGCCTCTCGGAACCCTTGCGGGGGAGACCGGCATCCGGACGGCCGCGGAGAACCGGGAGGTCGCACGGGAGGCCGACATCTTCTTCCTCTGCGTAAAACCCCTCCAGGTCAGGGACGTCATGGCAGAGATCGCTCCCGTCTGCACTCCCTCACAGCTGGTCGTCTCCGTCGCCTCCGACGTCTCCCTCGCCTGCCTCGGCGCATGGACGCCTGCCCGCGTCGCCCGGGCGATTCCCACGATCACCTCGGCGTGCGGGCGGGGCGTCACCCTCCTTGCCTTCGGGGACCGGACAACGGACGCCGACCGGGCGGCACTGACCGCCATTTTCGGGGCGATCAGCCGCCCGTACGTGACGAGCGAAGATGCCCTCGGTCTCCTCACCGATCTCACCAGCTGCGGGCCCGCCTTCATCGCCGCCGTGGCGGCCGAGTGGGCGGCGGCCGCATCCCGCCGGGCGGGCATCGACCGCGGCGAGGCGGAGGCGCTCGTCCGCGAGACCCTCATCGGCACCGCCCTCGTCCTCGACCGGGATGAAATGACCTGCGACGACCTGATAGACGAGGTCGCCACCCCCGCGGGCATCACCCGCGAAGGCGTGGACGTCCTCCGGGAAGAGATGCCCGGCGTCTGGGACGACGTCCTTGCCGCCACCGGCGCCCGCCACCGCAGCCTCGGCCACGAGGTCGAACGGCGGCACCCTCCCTGACCCCGCCCGTTGTCACCGCCGATCCCCTTTTCCCCCCCGGCGACCACCTCAGATATATATGATCGAATTGCCCGCTCTTGCCATGATCATCGGTGTTGCCGCCTTTTCCATCACCGGGGTCATCGCCGGTGCCCGCCAGGACGCCAACATCTTCACCGTCGTCATCCTCGGGGTCGTAACGGCAATGGGCGGCGGAACGGTCCGCGATCTCCTCCTCGAGGTCCCGATCTTCTGGACGCAGGAGTTCTTTCTGATATGGGTCGCCATCCTCGCGTCATGCGTCGCGTTCTTCTTCTTCCATAACGTGATAACAAAACTCAGGCGGACGTTTCTCTATGCGGATGCCATCGGTGTCGCCTTCTTTTCCATCGCCGCCATCGACAAGACGCTCGCCCTCGGCCAGACGGCGACGGTCGCGGTCGTGATGGGATTCGTGACCGCCTGTATGGGGGGCGTCATCCGGGATCTCCTCACCGGGACCCCGCCCCTGATGATCGCCTCCGAGGACATGTTCGTCACCCCGGCGGTCGTCGGCGGCATGCTCTACGCGGTCCTCCTGAAGGCTGCGCCCGCCTACACCAGCATCTGGGCGGTCGTCGCCATCGTCTTCATCATCCTCTTCCGGGTCTACGCCATCCGGACCGGCCTCCAGTACCCGAAACAGCTCCGGATGCATTTCTAGATGCCCCGGCAGGCATCGGGCAGGGTCCCGGAAAAGGCTTGGGAGAGGTGACGGAGAGGATCATGAACGGGGCCGGATACGGCCATAACGGCGGAGAGCGGCGCACAGAAACGGATGGAAAAAAGACGGTCCGGACGGCCGGTTCCGGTGACGGCGGCGGCCGGACCCCTGCACCTATGCCCGGAGCAGCCGGGCCATCAGGCGGGCAAGGGAGTCGATATCGGCAAACCGGGGCTCGTCCATCCCGGCCTTGACGATGCCGTGGTCGGTTGCGATGACGTGGATATCGACGGGAAGCCCGCAAAGGGCGGCCTTCTTTGCGGCGCAGCCGTCCCCGCAGCCGTCGACGACCATCACCCGGCACTCCCGGCAGCCGGCAAGCGCTTCGGGGGAGAGCCCCGGAAGTGATGCCGCGGGGATGTGCTCCTCGAGGAGATCCGGCATCCGCTGCCGGAAGAGGGCGGCCGCACGGTCGGTGCATTTGCCCGTGTTCGAGATGCCCGAGCAGGTGACGAGGACCGCCGGTTCCGTCTGCCTACTCATCCTTCTCCCCGTAGGCGAGGACCCTTGCATTGAGCGAGAGGCAGAACCTTCCGTACTCGGTCAGCTCGTAGACGATGAAGGT
>JBFFLM010000290.1:0-2256 GCA_041554835.1 Methanogenium sp. | reverse complement strand
TTTTTATTGTTCTGCCTTGCGTGCAGTTCGGTTAGCATACCATGCCGTAGCATATGCCAGGATGATACCTGCGACGAAGGCGACTGCCATGCCTGCGAAGAACGCCGCAATGACCATTGTGCCGCTGACGAGGTAGGAATCGGTCTTCAGGCTGTGGCGCCCGAGTTCAATGGCTACAAAGACGAGGAGTGCCCCGAATATTCCTGTAGGGAAGAGGGCGAGCATGTCAGAGGACGCAAAGAGCAGGGCAAGGGCGAAGAGAATGATCCCCGCGTACACATTGGCCCCTCCCGTCCGGGCACCGAAGCGGTACTGGGCGGCAAGGCCCCCTGCCCCGTGGCACATCGGCATGCCGCCGAACGGGACCGAGACAAGGTTCATAAGGCCGATGGTGACCGAGAGTCTGTCCGGCTCCACCTCACGTTTGAAGAAGTCCATCGTAAGAAGCGAGGTGGCAAGAATTGCGTTCGTGATGGTGAGGGGTACCTGGGGAAGGACAAGGTCCCACATGACCCGCGGGTACATGGAGAGTGCCGGGAGGGAGAAGACAGGGAGTGCAGGGAGGGAAAATTCCGGTATCCCGTAGAGATACATGCCGCCGGCAAATCCCAGTATGATGACGAGAAGGGCCGAGATGTCGGGAATGCTGGTCCGCCGTGCAAGCAGAAAGAACCCGATGATGACCAGCACCGCAAGGGCGAAGGGAAGAAGATCGTCCATGCCATAGCCTGCGGCGGTCCTGAGGAGGATGAGGGCAAGGCCTCCCTGCACCCCCCGGATTACACTCTGCGGGATATAGCCGCGAAGCCAGCCCATTCCCTTCAGGAGGCCCGTCACGAGGAAGAAGATGCCGATGATGATACCGGATGCGGCCACCTCGGCTGAGGTGAGGGCGCCTGCAATCACTATTGCCCCGATTGCCTTCATCGGTTCAATCGGAATGGGGAGACGATAGTAGAGTCCGGCGATGATGAACCAGAGCCCGAAGAAGAAGAGCATCGTGCTGAGATTGAGATCGGTTACCAGGGCTACGCCGAGAACGATCGGAAAGATGGTGCCGAAATCCCCCACCGAACCTGCAAGCTCGCGGAAATTGAACCGGAGACTGGCGGTGCGTGTGTTGTTTTCCTCCATTTCCCTCTCCCTCTCTGAACCGTGGTATATCAGGATGTTCGTGTGAGACTACAGGAAGACAGCGCCGCCCTCCCGTGTCCCGATTGATCTTATCTGGGTGTCTCTGCTGCTTCAGATTCTCTCGGTTTCTCCGAACATGTCCGGACCCGGAGACCGAGTGCCTCGAAAGTCTCCCTGCCGAGGAGGTCTTCTGCAGATGCCTTCAGGCGATCGTCGAGCATTGAAAAGAACAGTGCAGTCCCTGCCGTTGTGGTCGAGATGCCCACCCGTTCCTCACGCCGGATCAGGTGTTCATCCTCCATGGTGGAAAAGTACGGGAGGACGTAGTAATGAGGCACATCGAGATATTGTGCAAGCCGGCGGGTGGTAGGAAATTTAATCCGTATTTCCCCATCGCCGAACTCCACGGAAAGTCTCCTGTCCTCCTGGATGAGAATCGTGGCTGCTGCATACAGGATGCCGGGAACGTCAAGGGTTACCATAGGATGATAGTACCGTTGTAGTATAACGGGATAAAATAGGGGGGTTGATGTTAGTGTAAAGTAGTTTACTTCATCTTCCCTTTTTCTTCTTCGGACATGGGTTCGAGCCAGACAATTTCACCGCCGGTGTCTGCGGCAATGGCCTCAAGTTCGGTTTTCCTGAAGTGGGTAGCCTCTACCTTGAATTTGTCCCCCTTGTCCCCGGTCACTGCGACAACCCTGTACCTGGGCTGTTTGACTCCCTCACCCACCTTCTGGCGGGCTCGTACGTAAATTTTTATCTGTTTCACCTCTTGATTGCCCCTATGGCGATGAATCCCAATTATCCTCTCCTGATATATGATATCTCCCTTCGTTCTCCTTTATCCCAAGGGGCGTTTTCGGTCATTCTTCGTTTTTCCCCGACATAATCATGGGAAGGAATGGTATCATTCGCCAATGAAGGAGGTTTTCAGGGAAGAGAGAGCCTTCATCTGATCCACTGCCCGACGAACCAACTGGTCTGACAGCTGATCGAGCCACTAGTTATATCCTTTTGGCATAACCTTTAGGTAGTGATAGCATGAAGAAGCGACGGGAGCTGGCCAACAGATTTCAGGGGGAGACCCTGGTTCGAAAGTCAATGAAATATGGGTCCGAA
>JBFFLM010000289.1:0-2265 GCA_041554835.1 Methanogenium sp. | reverse complement strand
TTCCCTGCCTGCGACGGCAGGGGACGCCCTCTTTGTCAGAACGGCGGCACCAGAGGAACCCACCGGCGGCACCGGGTTCAACCCACAGATGGTCCTCTACGGACCTGACGGCATCACTATACTCGCACAGGACGCACAACCGGAGAACGGGCCGGCAGAGATTCAGTGCGTCGCTAATGAAACAGGAGACTTCTATCTGACGGTGCAGAGCACCGAGGCATCATGGTCAGGCACCTATGGCATCACTGCCCAGAAGACGAACAACCCGGAGAATGCGACATCCCTTACCCCCGGCGATGCCATAGAGGGAACCGTCGATATCGCGGGAGGGGTGGCGACCTATACCATCACATCCGCCGCCCAGGACACTATCAGCATCAGCCTTGTGGCCGGGACCTATGAAGGGATGCTTCTCCTCTTCGACCCGGATGGCCGGGAGTGTGCCAGGAATTATTCCACAGCCTCCGGGGTTCCGGCAAAGATCACCATCACGACGGAAACGGCGGGTGATTATCTGGTCCTTGCAGGAGCGGCGAACGGGAAGACCGGAGCTTATTCTGTTTCCTATACAGGAGAGGGCGGTGATTTGCCCATCGCCGACTTTACCGCAACGCCAACCTCCGGCCTTCTTCCGCTGACCGTGCAGTTCCATGACAACTCCACCGGCGATGCAACGAACTGGTCCTGGAACTTCGGTGACGAAACACCGAATGCAACGGTGCAAAACCCGGAGCACACCTACAATATCTCGGGTGTGTTTAACGTTACCCTGACCGTCACCAGTCCTGCAGGAACGGGCGTCATCACCAGACCGGGGTACATCAACGTCACCGAACCTGCAGGCCTGTTCGTCCTGGCAAACATCTCCGCGGGAGATATTGCCTACGGCGACCCCGTCGTGATCGACGGCGTTGCAGAGGGAAGTCCGCCTTCTGTTGCCGTATGGATCATTGGGCCCGATTACTTCAACCGGACGACGGAGGTGATCAACCCCGACGGCACCTTTGCCTCTGTCATCGACGGCACGACCACCTGGAATATGCCCCCCGGAGAGTATTACTGCATAGTCCAGCACCCGATGACAAACGACACCTTTGATGTCTACTTCGGGAATGAGGGAGTCTGGATTGGCATATACGACACCCTCGACAATTATCTCACCATCACGGAAGACGGGACCATCAATGCCTCCGAAGCCTTCACGGCGATCACCGGCATGCTCGACAACCCGCTCCTCGATGATACCTATGCAACATCCTCCTTTGTCCTCGGGCCCGCCTATGTACTGGTGGACGAGGCGGCTGGCGTCCCCATGGGTGAGCCGCTGGTACTTACCGGCAGGTCCAATCTTTTAGCGGGAAGTACCCTCGTAGTTACTGTCGCCAACAGTTCCGAAGTGACGATGGCATCGGGTGAGACCACCGTCCAGCCCTCCGGCACCTGGTCCTTTGAGACGGGGACTGCCGGTTTCGACCTGGGTGAATACCTCGTGTGGGTATTTTGTTCTGCCTATGAGACCGGAGATCAAACGGGGTTTGACATCATCGAACCCACCGAATTTACGTCCAACTTCACCGCCAACGTGACAACGGGGATTGCACCCCTCACCGTCACCTTTACGGAGGACTCGTCCGGGGACCCAGAATCCTATGAGTGGGACTTCGGTGACGGAAGCAACATCACCTCGGTGGAGGCATCCACCTATGTCTATACCTACGACGAACCCGGATGGTACTCCGTCTCCCTGAACGTCACCAGTGGGAACGAGGAGGCGGGAATCACCCGGGAGAACTACATTGCCGTCTACCTCACCGGCACCGATATCGGATTTGATGTCCCCGGCATCAGCATCTGGGAGGGAGACTTCGGCCAGAGCCTCTCGATCAACCAGGCGGCCGTCACAGGAACCATCACCGTGAACAGGACAACCGCCACCAGGACGACCGTCACCATCTCCGACCCGGGCAGCGGGATCGCCGCGATGGTGATCACCTTCGGTGAAGACTTCTGGCAAGGCGACGGCTTCATCGGCGGCACGGTGGAAAATGTTTTGATCACCACCACCCCCATCCTGATGCCCTTTGCCGGTGCCGACGCCTCGGCAACGGTCCGGTTCATCATGGACACCTACCCTGACAGCGGTTCTCTCGGCCTCTTCCTCTCACCCGGCGCTCCGACGGTCCTTGAAAATGATGCCGCGGCCCTTCTGACAGGTGACGGACTGGTGCTTGGCCAGTGCGGGTTTACCCTTGACGTCCTGAAGGA
>JBFFLM010000288.1:0-2266 GCA_041554835.1 Methanogenium sp. | reverse complement strand
TGCCCGGCACCTACTCCCTCGAACCGCGGGATGCAGCAGAGGAGGTCGCGGTACGGATGCTCAGGCACCACCCGGACGCAACGGTGATGATCGTCCTCGATGCGACGAGGATCGAACGGGGTCTCTATCTTGCCCTTGAGGTGATGGAGCGGGGGATGCCATGCATTCTTGCGGTTAATATGATCGATGCCGCCCATGAGAAGCAGATCACCGTCGATACGGCCGAGCTCCAGCGCCTGCTGGGTGTCCCGGTCATCCCGACGACCGCCATCAGCGGGGAAGGGGTCCGCTCCCTTGCCGGGATGCTGAGAAAAGCACGGGTGGCTGATGTCATCGCCATCTCCCGGCGGCTGAAGGGCGAAGAACCGGAACCGGAAGAGGCACGGGGCCGTCCCGGCTGCGGCGGATGCGGGGGGTGCTGAAGCGGTGGTTTTGTCCTCTGATGCACGGTGGGAGATGGTCGATGCCCTTGCGGCACGCATCGTCAGTCCCGGCAGCTACGAGCCGTCCCTTGCCGATGTGGCGGGCGAGCTGACCGTCCGCCCGCTTACGGGGATACCGGTGGCACTGGCGGCGCTCTATGCCTTCTGGAGCATCTTCACCTCGTTTGCGGGAACCCTCATGACCGACGGGTTCATGGTGAAGTTCTTTGACGGGTACTGGCTGCCGTATCTTCAGTCCGTCTGGCCCAATCCTGGCAGCTGGCTGTATTTTATCTTCGTCGGAAACCCGCTCGCCGACAACAGCCTGGAGGCCTTCGGCGTCCTGACCTCCGGGTTCTTCGTATCCATCGGCGTCGTGTTGCCGGCGGTTCTCATATTCTACCTGACGATGACGATCATGGAGGACTCGGGATATCTGCCGCGGCTCGCCGTCCTTATGGACACCGTCCTTCATAAGATCGGTCTGCACGGCTATGCGATCGTGCCCGCCATCCTCGGGCTCGGCTGCAACGTGCCCGCCGTCACCGCCACCCGAATCCTCGAGACGAAGAAACAGCGGTTCATCATGATGACGCTGTTGGCCCTCTTCATCCCCTGCGGTGCGCAGCTGGGCATCATGATGACGGTGATCCCGGAGAGCGTGGGCATCGTCTTCCTCTGCCTCCTCGTCGGGTTCGGGCTCTTCGGGTTTGTTCTCAGCAGGCTGATTCCGGGGGAGAACCCCGAAATTCTCGTGGATGTGCCGGCCTACCACTGGCCGGTGAAGGAGTATGTGGCCAAAAAACTCTGGAACCGGACGAAGGCGTTTCTGAAAGAAGCGATCCCCTTCGTCCTCTTCGGCATCTTCCTCGTCAACCTCCTCTATCTTGGAGGGGTCATTCAGGCGCTCGCCGACCTTTTGGAACCGGTCTTTGTGGTCTGGTTTGGCGTGCCCAAAGAGACCGCAGGGCCGCTCATTGCGGCATTTCTCAGAAAAGATCTCGCCATTGCGCAGCTTTCGACCATTCCCATGACCCCGTATCAGCTGATCGCCTCGGTGGTGCTCGTCACCATCTACTTCCCCTGTGTCGCCACCTTCGTGGTGATGCTCAAGGAGGGGTGGCGCCAGCTTATCGCATCGATTGCGGTGCTCCTGACGGTGGTCTTCATCTACGGCGGCATGATTCACGCCATCGGCATCCTTCTGGGGGTTGCATAGATGAAGCACAACGGCAGGACTCATACGATCCGGCGGCCCTGCACCATCAGCAGGTTTGATGCCATCTACAGCCTCTATATCGGCATCCTTGGCCTTGTCACGCTCGCCATCGGCTGTGCAGACATTATCGTCTGGGCGGGCGCAAGCGACGGATTTTCCTGGGGCATTCTTGCCATCCCGGGTGATGATTTCTTCCGCTGGGCCTGGGGCGGCGTGATCATGGCCTGCGGTGGGCTGCTCCTCCTCAGTGGTGCCGCCCATGCCGCCACCTCCCTGCACCAGGCGGCGAAGGTGGCGGTCGGGGGCATCCTCATCTGGGTGATCGCCGGAACGGACCTCTTTGCGATGCTCTGTGCGGCTATTCCGGCCGATGCCTCATCGCCGGCATTTGTGAACACCCTCGCCGGGTTTATCGCCGGGTTTGCACCGCCCTATACCCCCGCCATCGTCATCCTTCCCTTCACTCTGGGGGTCCTGTGGGTCTTCAGGAGCACCGGAAGGCACGAGGCATAACAGCCGCCGCCGTCCCACACCCATCCTCCCGGCTGTTGGGTTCCCCCGGGGCAGGACCATCCAGTCCTCTCCCCCGGAGGCCGTCACCGGGAAGCAAATCCTTTTTGGAAAT
>JBFFLM010000287.1:0-2302 GCA_041554835.1 Methanogenium sp. | reverse complement strand
GTGTCAAAGACCTGCCGGGCGTCCTCGATCACATGATCATAGTCGAGGGTCGTGACGATGTCACTCAGCGGACGGTCGATATCGGAGTCTATGAGATTGTACAGGGGCAGTATTCTGGGGGTAAACTGGGTGATCCGCAGATCCTTGTCCAGAAAGAGTGTCGCGATATCAGTGCTGTTGAGCAGGTTTCTGATATCTGCATTGACCTTGCCCAGTTCGTTGTTCTTGCTCTCCAGTTCGGCGTTGACGGTTCTCAGTTCCTCGTTTAAGGACTGCATCTCCTCTTTCGAGGTCGAAAGTTCCTCATTTGTGCTCTGGAGCTCTTCATTGGATGACTGAAGTTCCTCATTTATCGTCCTGAGTTCCTCTTCCTTGGTCTGTTTATCCTCAAGCACTCCGGCAAGGTGCAGCTTGAGTTTTCGCAGTTCCTCCTCAAGCCCGTATGAACCGCTCTCTGTCCCTTCCGGAGTTTTCCTGGCCTGCCGGCGTTTCGATTTTGGAGGTAGGTCTCTGAATACGATGAGAATCAAGCCTTCAAGGGCTTTATACCCCGTAATTGGATGGATGGTCAGATCAAAATGTTGATCCAGTCCCGAGACATCAGTATGCAGCCCATGCACCGTCACTTTCTCCCACTCCTGCAGGGCCTGATGAAATGCCGTCCCGAACTCGAAACTGTAGTCATCCTGCATCATCGAAAAAATATTGAGATTCGGCCTGCCGACTGCGGGTTCGAGATACTTTCCGGTCTTTCCGTTGAAATAGACGATATCACCGTCTTTTGTGACGAGAACGGAGGCAGGGGTATAGTGTTCAAGAAGAATGGTCCTGATAAGATCCGGTACATTCTCTTCGACCTCCTGATAGGAAACGCGTGGCAGAGCACCATGCATGACGGGGGTAAAACCAAACGCCGGCGTGGTCCCGGGGAAGTTCTGGGCGGTGGCGCTGCGTTCGAAGATCTTCCATTTTGCGTTCAGGGTCGAAAACAGCTCTTCATCACAGTTCAGGGACTCGGATGTCCCTACAAAGAGAATACCGTGAGGCAGGAGGGCATAGTAGAACAACGGAAAGATCTTCCTCTGGAGTCCGGTCGTAAAATAGATCAGGAGATTTCTGCAGCAGATCAGATCGAGCCGGGTAAACGGCGGGTCCGAGATGATATTCTGCACCGCAAAGATCACCGACTCCCGGATCTCCTTGCATACCACGTACGAGTCGCCCTCATCGACAAACCATCTCTTCAGGCGGTCCGCCGAGACGTCCGCAGCGATGTTTTTCGGGTACCGCCCTTTCCGGGCGTATTCTATTGCGTCATTGCCAATGTCGGTGGCATAGATCTGAATGCGGACATGATTGGAAAGATTGCATTCCTCCAGGCACTCCTGTACCAGAATTGCAATCGAGAATGCTTCTTCACCGGTGGCACATCCCGGACACCACGCCCGAAAGATTGTCTGGTGGGGGGAAGAGTCCTTTAGCTTCCGGATGATACCTGCCTTGAGATGAACAAAGGCTTCCGGGTCTCTGAAAAAATTGGTTACCCCGATGATGAGTTCCTTGAACAGCAGATCAATCTCCTCGGGGTTGTTCTGGAGGAGGTCGACATAGTCTGCCATATCATCAATTGATTTGAGACTCATCCGCCGCTCCACCCTGCGGCGAATCGAGGAATTCTTATACTCTGAAAAATCGTTGCCGGTCCGGTCACGGACCAGCACAAATATCTTCTGAAGCTTTGTGAGCTCAGTCCTTTCCAGTGCCTTTTCGGTAATGATCGCCGGACTTTTCCTGATATAACTGACCAGTGCCTCCGGCATTTTCTCCGGCGTGAGGCTGAAATCAATCAGCCCGTTGCGGATGGCACTGCGGGGCATACTGTCGAATTTTGCACTGGCCGGGTCCTGTACCATCGTCATGCCGCCGACCTCCTGGATCGCCCGCAGCCCCAGCGTACCGTCGGTTCCCATTCCCGAGAGAATAATGCCGATCGATTTCTCTTTCTGGTCTTTTGCGAGACTGCGGAAGAAGTAATCAATGGGCATTCTCACCCCCTGCGTTCCCGCAATGTTCATCAGCTGAATCGTTCCGTTGAGAATGGAGAGATTCTTGCCCGGAGGAATGATATAGACGGCATTCGGTTCGATCACCATGGTGTCTTCGGCCTCAGAGACCTTCATGGTCGTGCACCGCTGTATCAGTTCATCGGTAATGCTCTTGTGAGCGGGGTCGAGATGAACAATCAGCACGAAGGCAAGCCCTTCATCCACCGGCATATTATGAAAAAACGTCTCAAGTGCCT
>JBFFLM010000286.1:0-2306 GCA_041554835.1 Methanogenium sp. | reverse complement strand
GGCGCAGGGAGATGATCGTCTCCCTTCTGCGTGAGGTATGGGACGATACCGCCGGGCGCACCTGCATCGACTGCTGCTGCGGGTCGGGCGTCGTCTCGGCGGCGCTGCGGGAATGCGGGGCCTACCCGATAGCCTACGACAACGACCCCGAACTCATCGCCCTCGGGCTTGCGTCCGGCCGCCTCCTCCCCGACCAGGTGATGCACATCGATGCGACGATCGCATCCAGCTATATCGGGCCCGCCGAGCTGGGTGCAGGGCTCATGCTCGGCGACATCAGTTCCTTCAACCGCGAGATGTGGCAGCAGATCGTCTGGCAGCTCCTGTACCTGAGTGAGCGCACCCTGCTGTCGACCGCGACCGAACCCGAGATCCGGCTCATCGAGGAGTGGTGCGGGGAGATGGGGCGGACGGCCGAGGTCTTCGAACATGACGCCGACCCCATCTACGATGCATGGGTCTGTGTGGCAACGCAGTAGTCAGACCCACCCGCGGCCCATCATCGCCGTAACGACCCGTTCGACCGCGACCGAGTAGGCGGCCTGGCGCATGCCCACATCATACTTTTTTGCGGCCTCGAGGACCTGGTGGTAGGCCCGCGTCATCTTCTCGTCGAGACGGCGGTAGACCTCGTCCTCCGGCCAGTGATCCATGTTGAAGTTCTGGACCATCTCGAAGTAGGAGACGATCACCCCGCCGCCGTTGCAGAGAAAGTCGGGGATGATGTGAATGCCCTTGGGGCCGAGAACCGCATCGGCGTCCTTGGTGGTCGGGCCGTTGGCGAACTCGGCGATGATGCGTGCCTGTATCCTGTCGGCATTGGTGAGGGTGATGACATTTTCCAGGGCCGCCGGGATGAGGATGTCCACGTCCAGTTCGAGGATCTCCTCGTTGGTGATGGGCGCCGCCCCGGCATACCCGGCGACCGTCCCGGTCTTCGTCTTGTGCGCCATCACCGCCCGCGGGTCGAGGCCCTCCGGCTGGTACACCGCCCCCTTCGAGTCGCTCACCGCGACCACCTTCGACCCGTAGAAGTCGTGCCCGCAGAGCGCCGCATTGTACCCCACATTGCCGTATCCCTGGATGGCGACCGTCGCGCCGGCAAGCTCCATGCCCGTCTGCGCCGCCGCCTCGCGTAGGGCCATCCAGCCCCCCCGTGCCGTCGCGTCATGCCGCCCCTCGGACCCCCCGAGCGCGATGGGTTTTCCGGTCACGACCCCGAACGTGGTCCGGCCGGTGATGATGGAGTACTCGTCCATCATCCATGCCATCACCTGCTCGTTCGTGTAGACATCCGGTGCGGGGATGTCGCGGCCGGGCCCGATGAAGTCGGCAACCGCCTGGATGTAGGCCCGGGAGAGGCGTTCGAGCTCTTTTTCGCTCATCTGTTTCGGGTTGCAGACGACGCCGCCCTTGGCCCCGCCGAGCGGGAGGTCGTGGAGGGCGCATTTCCAGGTCATGATGGCGGCAAGGCCCCGGATGGTGTTCACGGTCTCCGCCGGGTGGAACCGGATGCCCCCCTTCGTCGGCCCGCGGGCGCTGTTGTACTGCACCCGGAACCCCTGGAACGTCTCGATGCTCCCGTCGTCCATCATCACCGGTATCGAGACATGCAGCTCGCGCCGGGGGAGTTTCAACAGAGCCTCGATATTTTTATTCAGGTCCAGGTCCAGTGCGCAGGCACAGAGGTTCTGGTGCACCACTTCAAGGAGATCCTCGTGATTCATCGACTACCACCGTTGAATTACCATTTTTTATCCTTCTATTTAAACCCGTCATGGCCGCCGCCCCCGGTTTTATCCATCCGGGGAACCATAGTCTGATGAACACATGGGCACAGGCACAGGACGAAGGATTCCGGAGCTGATGGCTCCGGCGGGCTCCCCGGAGGCGCTTGCTGCAGCCGTTGCAGCGGGAGCGGATGCGGTCTATCTCTCGGGAAAACGCTTCGGGGCACGCAAGTACGCACAAAATTTCAGCCGGGAGGCGCTCGCCGGCATCATCGCATACTGCCACGAACGCGACATGAGCGTCTATGTGACCATCAACACCCTCATCGCCGACGGGGAGATGGAGGATGCGCTTTCCGATGCCCTCTTCCTGTACCGCTGCGGCGTCGATGCGATCATCATCCAGGATATCGGGCTCTTTTCCCTGCTCCACCGGTTCGTCCCCGGCCTCGTCCTCCACGCCTCCACCCAGATGACCGTCCACTCGGTCGAGGGCATCCGGGCCGTCCATGCACTGGGGGCCCGCCGGGTGGTGCTCGCCCGCGAAATGACGCTTCCCGAGATCACCGCCGCCGG
>JBFFLM010000285.1:0-2314 GCA_041554835.1 Methanogenium sp. | reverse complement strand
CTGGTGATGAACTGGTTCTCAAACGGCATGAGGCTGAACAGCCCGGCCATAAAGCATCCTGCCGCAATCAGCCAGGCGTTGCGGGAGGTATCTTCGTTGACAAGAAGGGCCGAATGGCCGCCCGGGATACCACCCGCCGGGACGAGGCTGAGGACGCCGAAGACGAGGGTGACCCCGTAGATGATGACGACCGTAAAGAAGAGCCAGAGGATGGCGGCCCATTTCAGTTCCGGCCGCCTGGTACTGGCCCACGCAAGGATGGCAAGGAAGGCGAGGGGGAATACCTCAAGACCCGACCAGGCAAAATCCTGCACCTCGCTGCCGCCGCAGCCGCAGGCGACGAGGGCGAGGCAGGCGAAGAGGCCGGCAAGGACGAGAGCGATGCCCGGCAGGTGCATGCCGCCTGCCTGGTTGTGTCGTCCCTCGTCCATTTCATCTCCCGCCGGTGCCGGTACTGGTCCGGTAAAAGTAATCGCGGTGGGAAAAAATATGAACCTTTGGTTTTATTAAAAAACGAATTTCGGGGATATATTTCAGATCTGATGCTCTGTGGAAGGTTTTGGCGGCGGGAACCTGAGGGCGAGGCGATGGACTTCTTCCCGGGTTGCCTTCAGGGCGTCCCGGTCGTCCGGGCGGGCGAGGATATCCGCGATATGGCCGGCAAGGGCCTGCATCTCCTCGGTGCCCATGCCCCTGGTCGTTGCCGCGGGTGTTCCGAGGCGGATACCCCCTGCGGTGGCATATTCCTGGCTCTTCCCCGGCACGGGGCAGTGGTCCGCACAGATACCCGCGGCAAAGAGGGCGGCCTCCGCCGCATGCCCGGAGAGTCCCGTTCCGTCGCATTCCAGGATGAGAAGATGGTTGTCGGTGCCGCCGGAGAAGACGGTGAGCCCTTCGGATTCCAGCGCTGCGGCGAGGGTCCGGGCGTTTCTGACGACCCTGATGGCATAGTCGGCAAACTCCCCCGTCTCCGCCTCGGCACAGCATATGGCCTTGCCTGCAATGGTGTGCATGAGCGGGCCGCCCTGGACACCCGGAGAGACGGCTGCGTCGATGGCCCCCGCGTACTCCCGGATGCACATCACCGCTCCTCCACGGGGTCCGCGGAGCGTCTTGTGGGTGGTGGTGGTGATCCATTCCTGGTGGCCGGCGGGGGATGGGTGCAGGCCTGCTGCGATGAGCCCTGCGATATGGGCGATATCGGCGAGCCCTTCGGCGCCGCAATCCTCTGCAATCTCGCCGAAGACGGCAAAGTCGATGGTCCGTGGGTAGGCGCTCGCCCCGCTGATGAGGAGGTGCGGGCGGACCCGGCGGGCGATGGCGGCAATCTCTGCGTAGTCGGGAAGGCCGGTGTCGGGGTCGATGCCGTAGCGGACCGCATCATAGAGAGTCCCGGAGATATGGTCCGGCGACCCGTGGGTATGATGCCCCCCGTCCCCGACGGCGAGGGACAGGATTCTGTCCCCGGGCCGGAGCGCCGCGAAATAGACGGCGAGGTTGGCAAGGGAACCCGAGTAGGGCTGGACGTTTGCGTACTCCGTCCCGAAGAGGGCGCAGATGCGGTCCCGGGCCAGGCGTTCGATGGTGTCACAGTGTTCGCAGCCCATGTAGTCGCGTGCGCCGGGCACTCCGTCGACGTATTTGTTGGTGAGAATGGTGCCTGCCGCCTCCAGAACAGCGGGGCTTGCGTAGTTCTCCGATGCGATGAGCGTGACGGTCTCATGCTGGCGTGCGGCCTCCGCCCGGATGGCCCCCGCGGTAATGGGGTCGCCTGATACCCGATCCATATACTAAGGTTGGATGCGGCCGGGGAAAAAAAGCAATGGATGGCCCGGCCAGCGTCAGTGAAGGGGCGCTTCTCCTGCGCGGGCGAGGAGGTTCAGGTAAATCTCCCGCCTCCGGGTGTAGATGCCGCCGTCGTTCCCGTACGGGACGTACTGGGCAACCTTCCACCCGTCCGCTGCCATCTGCATCGCCGTCCGTTCCCCGATACCTTTCAGGAGTCCGAACTCGATGCGGGTGCAGGCCTCGGGGAAGGTCTCCTGCGCCCACCGGATGAGGGACCGGTCGAGGGTGCCGGTGCGAAAGGTCTGCTGCTGCCGGGCGAGGAGGAGCAGGTGGGTGCGATAGGCGTCGCGTATCTCCTCGCGGTCCCGGAGGTCGCCGAGGTATGCCCCCTTCACCAGCCGAACCGTCAGGCCGGCCCCGGCGGCATGGGCGATATCCTCCGGGGTGCGGGCGAGGTAGGACTGGAGGGCGATGGTGAACGAGGGGCCCCGTTCTGCAGCGGCAAGGGCCATCTGGATGGTGGCGG
>JBFFLM010000284.1:0-2317 GCA_041554835.1 Methanogenium sp. | reverse complement strand
GGATTCTACACAAACGATCTTGACTGTCAATACGAAGTCTATGTGTATACTGATCCTACGAATGGTCCGATAGGCTCATCAGGTCCTGCTTCATCGACGAGCGGCACTATTGAAATCCCGGGATATCATACCGTTGATCTCACTACCCCTGTTCCTCTTGACGGAGGTCAGGAATTCTCGGTTGTGGTCAAACTGACAACCACTGATTATGTCTATCCCATCGCTTACGAATTCCCATTCAGCGGCTATGCAAGCGCTGCCACAGCAAATCCCGGTGAGAGTTATGTTTCGCATTCAGGAACCTACTGGACTGATACGACATCCTTCAGGGAGGATGCCAATGTATGTCTCAAGGCATATACGATTCAGAAAGGAAACAGAGCGCCTCGGGCCTTGGGTGACCAGTATTCCACAGATTGGAACACGGAGCTTATCATCAATAGTCCGGGCGTTCTCGCCAATGATGCTGATGCAGATGGAGATGCACTTTCTGCCGTTCTCGCAACCGGGGCAACCCACGGGACTCTTGTACTAAGAGCAGACGGCTCGTTTACCTACACCCCGGTCAACGATTTTGTCGGTTCGGATTCCTTCACTTACCAGGCAACTGACGGTGACCTCACCAGCAATGCGGCTCAGGTAACCATCACCGTCACCGAAGTAAACCAGGCCCCGACCGCCTCTTCCGACACCTATGCAACGACGGAAGACGGGTTTCTTAGTGTTGCCGCACCGGGCATCCTTACCAATGACCAGGACCCTGACGATGACGCGTTCACCGCCGTCCTTGTTGACGGCGTAACCCACGGCACTCTTTCCCTGAATGCAGACGGTTCGTTTACCTACTCCCCGGACACTGGGTTTGTCGGCACTGATGCCTTCACCTACAAGGCAACGGACGGTGACCTCACCAGCAATACGGCAGAAGTATCCATCACTGTCACCGAAGTGAACCATACCCCGACCGCCTACCCTGACAACTATGAGACAACCGAAGACAGAGCCCTCAGTATTACTGCACCAGGTGTCCTTGGTAATGATCAGGATATCGATGGTGACAGTCTCACCGCCAATCTCTCCACCGGGGCAACCCACGGAACAGTCATCCTGGATGCGAAAGGATCCTTCAGCTACACCCCATATAAAGATTACAGCGGCACGGACTCATTCACCTACCGGGCATATGACGGATTATCTGCGGGTGGGATTGTGCCGGTTACCATCACCGTTGCACCGGTGAATGATGCCCCTATCGCATTGGACGATGCTGCGACGGTCACGCAAGGAGCCGAAGTGATAATACCGGTGCTTACCAATGACCAGGATGTGGACGGTGACCTCCTCAGTGTAATCGGTACAGGAATCGCATCACATGGAGCCGCATTCATCGAGTCCGACAATACCATTCGTTATGTCCCGTATGAGGAGGGATATTCAGGCGGAGACAGTTTTTCCTACACCATTGCTGACGGTGCAGGGTGCACCGCTTCAGCTACCGTCTATGTTACCATAAGCAAAGAAGCCGTCATTCCGACAGCAGACTTTACCAGTTCACGAACAACTATCCTCGTCAGGGATAGTGTTCAATTCACCGACCTCTCGGACAATGAACCGACTTCATGGTCCTGGACTTTCGGCGACGGGACATCATCTTCAGCTCCTAACCCGGTGCATCAGTACAAAAAGCCGGGCACCTATACCGTCGGTCTTACGGTGAGCAATGCAGTAGGTTCAAGTACCAAAATCTGTAATGGGCTTATTACCGTAGTCAAATTTGCCCCGGTACCTGAAGCAGCATTTATTGCAAGCCCGAATCCTGCTGCCGTAGGCGAAGCGGTCACCTTCACCGATCTCTCTACCGGCAGTCCGGAGACACGGCTCTGGAACTTTGGTGACAGTTCGACTTCGAACGAGCAAAACCCGGTTCATGCCTACCAGAACGCGGGAACCTATACCATTACACTGACCGTATCCAATGTATATGGCAGTGATACGGAGACAAAGACAGATTATATGATGGTGGGAACCCCGGAACCGGTGAATGACCTTACCGCGGATTTCACGGCCAACGTTTCCTCCGGGAGCCTGCCCCTGACCGTAGGATTTACCGACCTGTCCACAGGCACTCCTTCGACCTATCAATGGAACTTTGGCGATGGAGATAGCTCTTCCAAAAAGGATCCCGTTCACACCTATGAGGCAAAGGGCTTCTATACGGTCTCTCTTACCATCTTGGATGCAAACGGAAGCGACACAATCGTAAAAAAGCGGTTCATTAAGGTCCTTCCCTGAAGGACTAGAAATTCCACCTTTTTCC
>JBFFLM010000283.1:0-2318 GCA_041554835.1 Methanogenium sp. | reverse complement strand
TTCAAATATTTTTTCCTTTTTGCGTCGGGGAATTTTTCTATCGAATACCTCAACATGGTACGAGGCATTTGTTTGTAATATTCTCTTAAGAATTCTTCTTCTGCTCCTCTGTCTCGTTATCCCGGGGCTCGCCGTATTCGGTGCGGGATGCCTGGATGGCGGGGACGATGGCGCCGTGACGACGGACCCTGGTATTGGGGCTTCTCTGGATGTGGCGCAGGCAGATGCGGAGGAGGCATTAACGAAGCTCATCGAGGAGGAGATTGCCGCCTCCCCCTCCCTTGCCGGATACTCCGTCGATTACTTTTACGACGGCTCTCCGCTGACGATGGTGGGGGGCTCGGGGATGCATCCCGGAACTGAAGATGCCTACTATGTCTTCAATTTCCGGCATGAGATGCCATCACTGAAGGACCCTGAGAACGTGCGGGACATTGTGACGATCACCGTGGTCGTCGAAAATGGTGAGGTCACGGACCGGATGATTGGCATGGGGGGCGTCAATCTGACCGTGGAAGCATCTACTGAGTGAAGGGGGCTGCCTCTGTTTCGGCAGGCCTGCCTGATGTCAGAAAAAGAGGACCTCTTCTATTTTTGAGATTTCTTTTTCGCCAGAAAAATAGGTCTTCCTAAATTGTTCCCCGGGGAACAGGGGCCGGTTCTTGGCGATTCCTCCGGATTGTGAAAGAGTGATTGTCGGATGGTTTGAAAAAAAAGAAATGCGATATCTTCAGATATACCGCGGCTTCATCGAGAGCTTCGTCGGGGTGTATATCTTCCGGTAGGGCATCCCTGCAATCTCTTCTCTGACCGTCTCGATGAGGTTGACGGTGGTCAGGTTCTTCTTGAAGGGTTTTTTCGGTTCGGAGAGTGCCCGGACGGTGACGGTCAGTTCGCCTGATTCGACTTCCGCATCGCCGATGACCGCGACGTACGGGACCCAGTCCATGCCTGCCTCGCGGACCTTCTTGCCGACGGACTCCTCGCGGTCGTCCCAGTCACAGCGGACGCCTGCGGCGTTCAGCGTGGCACAGACATGCTCGGCATATTCCTGGTGGCGTTCTGCCACCGGCAGGAGACGGACCTGGGTCGGGGCGAGCCAGACAGGGAGCATCGGGACGTTCATCGTGGCGGTCTTCTCCAGCAGCGCACAGATCACCCGCTCGATAGAGCCGGTCGGTGAGCAGTGGAGGATGGGCGGGAAGACTGCGCCGCCTTCGCCGTCGTAGTATTTGATATCGAACCGGAGTGCCGACTCCACGTCAATCTGCACGGTCGGGTTTTCGATGGGCCTGCCCTGCCCGTCGATCGCCGCCAGGTCCACTTTTGCGATCCAGTAGTGAACGCGGTCGGAGAGGACTTCGATGAGCATCGGGACGCCGGACTTCCTGACGATGGCCTTCACCCATTCCTCGTGCTCCGCGTAGAAGTCCTCGGTGCAGCGGAAGACGCCGGCAAATTCGGTCTCGAGGTCCCGGCCCGTCTGCCAGCCCATCATGAGCTGCTCTTCGAAGCATGCAAGCGTCTGGTCCATGTCGCGGCAGAGCGTGTGCATATCCGGCATCGTGAAGGCACGCAGGCGCTTGAGGCCGATGCACTCTCCCTTCTGCTCGTGGCGGAACGAGTAGGTGGAGAGCTCGTACATCTTCATCGGGAGCGTGTTGGGGGAGATGTGCATGTCGCGCATGATGGAGAACATACCGAAACAGGCGGCAAAACGGAGCATCATGTTGCGGTTGCCCGACTTGAAGCGGTACTGGCGCTCGCCGAACTTGCCTGCATGTTCGTTGATGGCGGCATCGCCGAGGTCATACATCACCGGGGTCTCGACCGGCATGCCTCCGTAGTCGAGCACCAGTCCCAGCACGTAGTCGGAGAGGAGGTCACGGACGATCTTCCCCCGGGGCATCCAGCGGTGGTGGCCTACATCCGAGAGCGGTTCGTAGTCGACGAGTTCCTTGGAGCGCATCAGGTCGCAGTGCAGGGGCTCGCCGCCCTGTTCCACCCCGAGGCCGATCTCCTTTTTGACCAGCTTTCCAAGCGCCGTGTCATTGGCAAATTCGGCGGCGTCCTTTTTCTCGCCGTCCGGCGTCATCACGAAGAAGGTGTGCGTGACCTCTTTTTTGGCGGGTTTCTCCGCGGCATCCTCGGGGGTGATCGTCCGGGACAGCTCGGAGAGCGGGTGGCCCTTGCATTTGAGCGTGTATCCCTTGTACCATCCGAACGGAGAGTGTGAGACCTCCAGGCCTTCTTTCTTGAGGAGCTCTTCGGCTTTCTGGATTACCTTCTGCGCCACCCTGGGAGCTGACGGCTTCGAT
>JBFFLM010000282.1:0-2332 GCA_041554835.1 Methanogenium sp. | reverse complement strand
GGCCTGTGTGAGTGCCCTTTGCTCCCAGAACCACTTCCTGCCGTACAACCCCTCGTGACGGTGAGGATCATCATCACAATCACCGCAAAGGCCGGGACGAGCCAGGTCAGGTTGGTAGTCGAACCATGCCGGGGTGCCACCATCAGCATCCCGACGACGATGATTCCCGGACCTGTCACAACCACAGGGATGGCATCCACGAACGGTGCGAAGAAGGGCCCGAGAGAGATAAATGCCGCGACCATGGGCGCGGTTGGTCCGGTCCGTCCGCCACGCAAGAACCATGGACGGTCACCATGGAAGAGACAGAGCACTCGTCAGCAAAGAACTGGCAGAACAGACCCGCTGAAGCGGGAAATGCGGAAATGGTAAAATGTGAGAATTCGGTCAGGTGCCCCAGTAGGCTTCCCGGACCAGGCCGCGGAACTCCTCCCCGGACCGTTCGCACTCCTCATAGGCCGCCGCAACACCGGCGGGTGCCCCGAGTTTGATGAGCGCCGCCGCCGTCATCGCACGGCAGCAGTCCGAGGGCTCCTCCCGCATCAACGCAATCATCGGTCCCGCCGCCCTGTGATCGCCGATCTCGGCGAGCGCCCAGATGGCGGGGTTTTTGATCGATTCTTCCCGGGCCGCCGCTGCCTCGATAAGCGGATCGACCGAGGGCGCACCCACGCGGGCCAGTGCCATTGCCGAGCGCCAGCGGAGATTGTGGTCCGCTCCGGTGAGCAGATCCATCAGGGGCGGAATTGCAGGCTCCCCGATACTTCCCAGGGATTGCATCGCCTGAAATCCGCCGTAGACGGCCCCCTCCTGCACACGCTGCACGAGCTGGGCGACATCGGTTCCGGGTTGTACCTGAACATCTTCCGGCATCATCTCTCCCTCCTGTTTACATGCGTTGCTGGCGCGGTCTGATACAATAGATATTTACGAAGCAGAAGGGCGCACCGGCTCTGCTACGCATAGTATTATCATGCAGCATTTCAGGGTCCGGCGTACGGCACGGACCCCCCGCAGCCCACGCGATTATCTATGGGATTGCAGGCAGATCGCCGAACCAGCCCACCAGCCCGAGAGGCTCCCCGTCATCATCGGTGAGAGGTGCGAGCGTCCCCTGCACGGAGAACGCCGAACGGTCCCGACGGACGCCGGTGACGGCACCAAACCATGGGGTCGTTGCCGTCACATCATCCGGCCCGCCGCCTGCCGTCCAGAACTCCGATGCGTCCCTGCCCGCCACATCGTCCGGGGAATCATACCCCCACATCGCAAGAAAGGCCGGGTTTACGTACCGCAGCTGCCGGTCCGCATCGACAACCGCAACGGCGCAGGGGAACGAGGCAAGCGCCCGATCCATGATTTTCAGCTCCTCACCGACGGCCTTGAGGTCCTCGATGTCGTCCACGAGGATCGGCTGCGCCCGGCGCAGTTCGGTGACATCCTCGTAGGTGATGTAATGCGTCTGGTCGCAGAAGAGGATCGGCCGGAAGAGGACGGTTTTTCTCTCCCCGTTTTTGCAGCACACCTCATACATCCGCGGCCGGACCTGATTTTGCCCCGCCCGTTCGAGATCGCTCTTCCAGGTGGCGATCACCTCCTTTCGCATATCGGCATCGGGAAACGCATGGGCAAACCAATCCCTGCCGGTCGGTATGTCGGCGAGCGTATACCCGAAGACCTCGGTGAACTTCCGGTTGAGAAAGGTATAGCGGTTCTCCGCGTTGATGATGGCGGCAGGGAAGGGGAAGAGTTCGACCACTTTCCTGAACCGCTCGTTGCTCCGGCGCAGCCGCTCCTCGGTCATCCGTTTTGAGATGGCTATCGACGCCTGACGGATGAAGGACTCGAGCGCCTGCAGATCCTCGATCTCGTCATCCGCCGCCATGAAAACCCCGATATCCCCGAGGAGCTGCTCCTTCCAGACGAGGAAGGTCATATACGCCTTTCCGATATTGCGCGTGAGCACGATCTGCTCACAGACGTCCTCGGCAATCTGTCCGAATGCAAGGTCATAGAACGAAAAGACCCCCATCGCGGGCAGGGGCGCCAGTGGAACCTCGCGTATGCCCCGCTGCATCTCGCCGGGGTTTTCGAGGAATGGGGATAAAAAAACCTCGTCGAGGGGGAAGGCCATCCCGACCGGATCGCGGCCCATAAGGGTGGTGAGCGTCTCCCGGAATTCCTCGTCCATCACCGCACGGACGAAGAACGTATTCTTCCCCTCATCGTAGGACTGGACGAAGACCTGCCCCTTCGGAACAAAGTCGACGAGGAGTTCGGCGATGCGCTGGTAGACATCCACATCATCCGGGAGGTCGACGAACTCCATCGC
>JBFFLM010000281.1:0-2336 GCA_041554835.1 Methanogenium sp. | reverse complement strand
CTTGCCCGTCCGCTTGTCCAGCGCCAGACCGAAGGATGGTCCGCCGTTTTGCTCCTGCATGAGGATGACCGCATACAGGCCCCGTGCCCCCTTCGGGTCATACGCCGACGGCGCCACCCTGAGGATCGCATCGGCATACTGCTTCTGGGGTGCCACATAGGCCTCATAGTCGGGTTTTCGGGCAGCAATCTCCGCAAGCACGTCCTCACGCCGGTATCCCCTGTCCCCGACATCCCGCGAAATCTTCCATGCATACTTCACCTCGTCGACCGGGTCGACGAAGAGGGTCACGTCCAGATGACTGCGGAGAGCGGGGGTGCTGAGCGGATGGAGCCCTTCGATGATGATGATCTTTGTCGGGGAGAAGGTCACCGGCCCTTCGAGGGTCCCGGTCTCGTGATTGTACACCGGTTTTTCAATACTTCTGCCTCTCTTCAGCTCGGCAAGGTGGCGTTCCAGGAGTGCCGTATCGTTGGCTGCCGGGTGCAGGGGGGTGATCCCCTCCCGTGCCCGGGCGGCACGGTCGAGAGTATGGTAGTCGTCCATCGTGATGGAAGAGACGAGGCGGTCGCCGAAGATCTCGCGCAGCGCCCGGGTAAACGTGGTCTTGCCCGACCCCGAGTCCCCCGCAACCCCGATGATAAATATGCAGTCCGACGATGCAATCGTCCGGATAAAATTCAGCCGCCCCGTATTCATATCATCCACACCTCACCGCCGGAAATCAAAAGTGCTTCTGTCCGTCCGTCCGTCTGCCTCCCGGCTGCCGATGTCCACCCGCCCGAATAGCTCCCCCACGACGAACCAACCTATATGTAGCGTCAGGCATAAGGGGACACGTTGTCTGGGAGTACACCATATGGCAGAAATACGCAGTATAGGGGTCCTTTCGGTGGCAAAAATGGTTGCTGCCATATCGCTCATTGCCGGGTTTATCATCGCCGTGCTGACGGTTTTTCTCGGCCTCGTCGCGGTTGCGGCGATGCCTTTTCTGGATCTTTCTCCTATCGTGGGCGGCGGAGGACTCATCATGGCGCTCGTGATTTTCGTACTGACCATCCTGTACGCCGTCCTCGGCTTTATTGCCGGGGCAATCATCGCCGTCATCTACAATATCGCGGCGGGTATCTTCGGAGGGATTGAAGTGGACCTGTCATCTCCGCCCTACCCTGAAGAAACCGATGAGGATGTCGACCGGAGCTATGACTAACATCGATGCATCCCCGCTTATCCGCCCGGATCAGCCCGGTTTTTCTTCGTTCTTCGCCCCCCTGCGGCATGCGAGCCATGCCCCCGCAGCAAACCCCCCGATCATGCACCAGGCAGGACCGAGGTATGCCGTAAAGGTCTCCACGAACGAGAGATAGGCAAGGGCAAAGGGCGTGGGGTTGCCGAATGCCGCGAAGAACGCACCTGCGTAGATGAGAAAGGTGACCGCAAGGCCTGCAATCCCGCCGGCAAACCCCCGGCGTATCCATGGACAGCCGGAGGACCCGGAGGAGGCAGGGCCAGTGACCGGTGAACTCATGCATGAACGTACTCCCTTCTCTCCTATCAAAGCTCCTTCCCGCCGTCCTGCAGACAGGAGAGAAAGGTTAATGGCGGTGAGAACACACCCCTTATCGTTGGAAATGAGTGATATTTGGCTCTACCTGGGAATCTTGGCTCTCTGCTCCGTTCTCGGGTTAATCATCGGCTATGTGGGTCTGACCGCACACTTCAACCAGCGGTTTCTCACCGTCGCCGACGCCTGCCAGGAGACTGATTCCCTCGAGCCCCTCATTGATGAGCTCGAACAGCAGAGCTGAAGAGGAACGCGGGAGACCCACACGGCCCCTAAAGATCCGAAGAGAACCACAAGAGGAGAGAACAACCGATGATCGACCTGATGAGCGTGCTGCTCATTGCCATTGTTTCCGTCTGTTTCGGCCTGTTGATCGGCATACAGATTGCCCACATCCACTATGTCCGGCGACTGGCGAAACTTGCAAAACGAAGCGTCTACTCGAAAACCATCGCCCCCATCCTCGTCGCGGCACGCGATCAGAGAGAAAAGAAGGCCTGACCCCGGCGACCTGAGACGCCGGCCCATTTTTTTAAGTGTACACCTGTTCCCTGTTTATCCCCTTTTTCCCATCATTTCCGCCATGACCCGCCGTCCTGCCTCATGATGGCGCCACCGACTGTAACATTGCGATCGCACGGCAATCCGGGTGCATATCACCCGGCAAAGAAGAAAAAGACGGTCACCGTCGAGAGGAACGCGACGATCAGAACGACAAGGGCAAGCGGGGCGATGATCCCGACGCTTCCTGTCACGAGTCCGGCGAGCTGGG
>JBFFLM010000280.1:0-2346 GCA_041554835.1 Methanogenium sp. | reverse complement strand
AACATCTCTCTAAACTTAGGGTCAAATTCGTACAAGTCATCCACTTGTTTGCAATGGTGTAGTACTGTAGCATGATCTCTATTAAACATTTTTCCTACAGATCCTGATGTCATCTCAAATTTTTTATATAGTAGGTACATGGATATCCTTCTAAGTTCTACAAATGCTCCAACTCTAGATTGACTTTGCGGCCATATCCCGAAAAAACCGCACGATGCCCCGTGCGATACCTGTTACCTTGCCGACCACTGCACCGGGACGAGTGCAAAGCGCCTGAGCGACCTGTTATAAAAAAGGGAGGAACCTCTTCAGCGGTTCAGCAGCGTCTTTGAGATGATATACTCGCCCTTCGCCTCGCGGGTCGTCCCGACGATGAGCCACTTCTCGCTGCCCTGCTGCTCGACGACGCCTGCGGCCTCGATCGTCTCGCCGGAAAGGGCCTGCCCGCTGTAGGTGTGGGTAAACGAAAGCACTTTGGAAATCTCCTCGTGGTCCACCGAATAGATCGCCGGGGAATCAAAGGAGAGCGAGGCGTCGGTCACCGTCGCCTCGATCGTCGCGTTGCCGAGCACCTCGCCCTTCACCGCAACAACGCTTTCCATCCGCTCGTACGACCGGGTGTAGAGAAGGTCGAAGTACGTCCCGTCGATCTCGCCGCGGTTCCATTTCCGCTTCTCGTGGCGGATGAAGGTCTCGTAGTCGATCTCCGGGACCCGTTTGTGGTAGACCTTCTTCCACATCTCCTCGGAGAGCGGCTGCACGTCACCGTTCTCGACGGCCTTTTTAAGATTCTGCTGGGCGGTGAACCAGTCCCGTCCGTAGACGACCATGTCGATGTCCGACCCGGAATTCTCGAGCCCGCAGAGGAGCGAGCCCGTGCACCCGATATTGTCGATGGGGACACCGAGCACCGGCAGGAGCCGCATCACGCGGTCGTCGCGGGCCGCGATGTGGATGATCTCGCGGTCGGGCTTGTACACCCGGGCAACGTCCGCGAGGGGCACCCGGTGGACCGTGTCCAGGTACTCCGGCTTGTGCGTGCGGATGTAGTCGAACGCCTCTTCGAAGTCCATCTTGTGGTATCGTCTGCCGTCGGGGGCCGTCCGCTCCCCGTTCTCGTCCGGCACATACCGGAGCACGCAGCCTACCCGTTCGGTGTTGTCGTAGTTCGAGACGGCGTAGAGCCTGCCGTCGGTATCTTCGATGAAATCTCGTAGTCGGATGGGTGTCATAAGCGTTCGTCCATGTCACGTAAGAATTGTGCAATTCGTTCGAGGTCGGCGCCGGGCCGGAGGATCTGCCGGGCCGCAAGGTCCACCACCGTGGAGGGCGTCCCCGGCAGGACGCCGACGTCGATCATGAAGTCGTAGACGACCGTCACCTCCTCGCGGGTGGTGGGCGAGGGGCGGCCGGCAAGGTTCGCGCTCGTCGCGGTGATCGGCGCATCGAAGGAGGCGATCAGCTCGAGCGCCACCGGGTGGTCGGGCATGCGGATGCCGATGTCCCCCGTCCCGCCGGTGAGCACCGGGGGCAGGCAGCTCTTCGCGGGGACGATGACCGTCGCCGGGCCGGGCAGGAAGGTCTCGATAAACGACCAGGCCGCCTCGTCGGGGGCGGCGATCGCCCCGAGCATCTCCATGTCGCTGACCGCGACCGAGACGGGTTTGCCGAGCGGGCGCTTCTTCACCTCATAGACCCGGTGGACAGCCGCGTCCGAGAGGGCGTCGGCCCCGAGACCGTACACGGTCTCCGTCGGGTAGACCACCAGTCCGTCCCGGGAGAGGACGGAGACTGCTTTGTCGATATCTGTATTCATAGGCGTTTTCCCCGGACGCGGTCGATGGTAAAGACACCCTTGGAGCTTGCATGCATCACGGCAAAGACCCCTGCCTGGATGGGGTCGGTGACGACGAGGTCGGCATGCTCGGGGACCGAGCCTACCATGGAGAGCGAGATGACCGGAATGCCCGCCTCGCGGACCCGGTCGACCGCCTCGGATATCCTGCCGCCCATGATGCTCCCCGCGAGCACAAGGACCGCGACCCGCGGCAGATGGCTTGCGGCGTCCACGGCGGTCGCAAGGTCATTTTCGCCCACGAGCGGGATGGTATCGACGGAGATCCGCTCGCCCCGGATGTTGTGGCGGTCGGCCTCGTTGACCGCACCGAGCGCCACCTGGGCCACCTGCGCCCCGCCGCCGAAGATGAGGACACGTTTGCCGTAGACCACCGAGAAGGGGGGGTTTGTCTCGACGGACCGGACCGCCGGGATCCGCTGCAGGTCGGCTATCAGCCGCTCGTCATCCTCCGCCCCCTCGTACTCGAAGAAGAGAGAGGAGAGCCCTTT
>JBFFLM010000279.1:0-2363 GCA_041554835.1 Methanogenium sp. | reverse complement strand
TACGGGGTGGACCGGACCGGGGTGATGATCCTGCTTGCGCGAAAGATCGTCATGATCGCAGGCGCGAGCGAGAAGAAACTGATGGCTGTCATCTCTGCGGTTGTAGGGGTGCTCTCCGGATTCATGCAGAATATCGGATCGGCAGCGCTCTTTCTCCCTGCAATTCTGAGAATTTCCAAAAAAACCAGGATTCCCCGTTCCCGCCTGGTCATGCCGATGGGATTCATGGCAATCCTCGGCGGGACCATTACGATGGTGGGGTCATCCCCCCTCATTCTCCTCAACGATCTCCTCGCCCAGGGAAACCTCGAACCGTTCGGCATCTTTGCCGTCACCCCGATCGGCATGGTGCTGCTGGCGGCAGGCATCCTGTACTTCCTCCTGCTGGGCAGGTATGTGCTCCCGTCAGGGGAGGGCGAACCAACCGGCCCTGCAGGCCAGCAGGAGATCATCGGGACCTGGCAGCTGCCTGGGAATATGCACCATTATATCGTTCCGAAGGAGAGCCCGCTTGTTGGCACAACCCGGGAGGACCTCTCCCTCAAATCGAGGTATTCCCTCCATCTCCTTGCGGTGAAGACCGGGAGGGATATACTCTATGCACCATGGCGGTATTCCGTCTTTGCGGAAGGACAGGTGCTCTCCCTTCTTGGAACCCCCGAGGATGCAAAGCGGTTTGCAACAGACTACGGGCTCGTCCCGGTGGGGAACCCGGAGCGTATGACCGAAGAGGTCGGCGAAGAACACGCAGGATTTGCCGAGATCATCGTGCGGCCCCACTCCCCGTACACCGGAAAGACCCTCCGGGAGGTTTCGTTTCGAAAGCAGCACGGCCTCGAAGTGATTCTCTCCCTCACCAAGGAAGGGGAACACCGGCGTGAGTTCTTCGATATCCCCATGGATATCGGCGACACCTTTGTCGTCTACGGCCCGTGGGAGAAGATCAACCGGATCGGTCAGGGACCGGAGTTTGTCCTGAGCGCCGTTCCGGAAGAGAAGGGGGTAAAGGCCTCAAAAGGAACATTTGCAATCATCTGCCTTCTCGGCGGCATTGCGCTCACCTTCACCGGCGTACCGATTGCGCTCGGCCTCCTGACCGGTGCTTTGGCGATGATCCTCGGCAAAGTGCTGACCATCGGGGAGGCATACCGCGCCATCGACTGGAGGACCGTCTTCCTCCTTGCCGGACTGATTCCGCTGGGTATTGCCATGGATCAGACCGGAACGGCAGCTTTCCTCGCGGATGCCACGATGGACCTGCTTTCCATGGCGCATCCGCTGCTCATCCTCCTTGGCATAGCGGTGCTTGCCACCTTCTTTTCCCTCTTCATGTCCAATGTGGCGGCAACCGTGCTTCTCGTCCCTCTCGTCATCATCATCGGGACCACGACGGGTCTCGACCCCCGCGGCCTTGCCCTCCTTGTCGCCATCTGCGCCTCGAATTCATTCATCCTCCCGACCCACCAGGTCAATGCCTTCCTGATGACGCCGGGAGGGTACCGCAATGCAGATTACCTGCGGGCCGGCGGCGGCATGACGGCACTCTTCCTCCTCATTGCGACGGGATTAGTTTATATATTCTTCATCGTATAGGAATCAGCATTGCATTCCGGGATGGATAATATGCTGCTGAAACAGTTCTTTATTGAAAAAATCGCCCACAGCTCGTATCTGATCGGTGGAACGTCGACCTGTGCCATCATTGATCCAAGCCGTGACGTTGACCGCTATATCGAGGCCGCTGAGGCCGAGGGACTCAGGATCACGCACATTCTCGAGACGCATCTTCATGCGGATTTTGTCTCGGGACACATGGACCTTGCCGAACAGACGGGTGCACAGATCTATGCCCCTGCCGCAGGCCACTGCACCTTCGAACACGTGCCGCTGTCCGGTGGCGACATCTTCACCATGGAAGACATGGAATTCCGTGTCCTCGAAACACCAGGGCATACCCCCGACTGCCTCGTCTATGTGGTCGCCGATACGTCCCGGGGAGATACGCCGGTCGCGGCTTTTACCGGCGATACGCTCTTTGTCGGGGATGTCGGCCGTCCTGATCTCTTTCCGGGAAAAGCCCGTGAACTTGCCGCTGAGCTGTACGACAATCTCCACACGAAGGTCATGACCCTCCCTCCCGAATGCCTGGTATTTCCGGCACACGGCGCTGGGTCCCTCTGCGGAAAGGCGATGGGCGCGATGCGGTTTTCGACCATCGGCTACGAGACCGCCTACAACCCGGCACTGGGAATCGGGGATACGGAGGAGTTTATCCACTCACTGACCGTCGATATGCCGCCGGCACCCGATCACTTCGCCCGGTGCAGCGATATCAACCGTAAGGGCCCGGCACTCGTGCGGAC
>JBFFLM010000278.1:0-2376 GCA_041554835.1 Methanogenium sp. | reverse complement strand
TTCTCCTCGAAGTCCACCGAGGCAGGCATGGAGAAGCGGGCGGACGCCCGCACAACACCCGGAATCCGGTTGACACGATTGAGGAGGGTGTCGGCATCCTCGATGTAGCGTTCGTCCTCACGCGGTTCGATCACGATATCCGAGGTCATGAAGTCGATGGTCTGGACATTGTACGACTCCACGGCGCCCGAGATGACCGAGGGGAGGAAGATCATGTTGGTAAAGACAAAGGCGATGACGATGATGTTCATCAGGACCCTGCCCCTGCCGCCCCGCTGCAGGGCCCGTGCCGCAAGAAAGACCGAGACCCCGAGGTTCTCAAACATCGATGCTCAGTCCTGTTCTTCCTTTTTCCGGTAGACAAAGTAGTACCAGGCACCTGCCGCAACGAGGGCAATCAGTACCACACCAAAGACTATCATTCCCCCGTCTCCTTTCGACCGGACAGGCATGGTCAGGGGGAACTCCTCCGTATGCGATCCCCAGTCATCCTCGTAAGCGACGGTCAGGGTATAGTCATAGTCGCGGGCTTCGTCCGCATCCAGGGTAAAGACCGCAGGTGCATCGTTATCGGGCCTGATTTTCCCGATAAACGATTCTTTATTGCCGGAGAACGGGAGGTCTATCTCCGCCTTCGTGGAGGTCGCATCACCGGTGCCGGTGTTCTCAAGACGGATGATGAGGTCATACTGGTCCCCCTGCATCACCCGGACCGGGTCGGTCTTGACAGAGGCGATACCAAGCTTTGCTCGGCCGCGTATGTCGAGGGAGACGGCATCGGCCTGGGAGATCTGCACTCCGTCCACGCTGTAATAGCCTACATCCAGCGCAAGTTCACGGATGCCGGGTTCGAGGTCGGTGTCGGTGATCAGGGAGAGTACGAGGTCCGCAGATGCATTCGAATCGAGTCGCTCCACATGAAATGACCCCGAGGTCTTTGGGGCAAGGGAAGGGTCCTCCTCGGAAACGCGGATGAATATATCATCCGCCGGGCTCTGCCCGCTGTTGTAGACCCTGAGTGTCACCGTGACCTCGTCACCGGGTTCGACATACTCAGGCCCGGACTGGCTGATCAGAAGCATGGGCTTCTTGACAACCGAGACAGGTACATTCACATTGACCGGTATCGGGTAGAGGAGGCTCTCCGCCCCCTGCACCCGTACCCGAAGGGTGGGGAAATAGATGCCGTCCGTCTCCGGAGCCCTGATGTAAAACGAGAGCCGGATGGACTGGTCGGGACCGAGATCGCCAGAATATTGTGAGTTTCCGCCCAAGACCTTGATATCCCTGCCACCGTCAAGATAGACGCTGTTGATGGTCGGATTGACCTCTTCTGTTGTCGTCGTCTGGGTGGTTGAGGTTGTGGTCAGCGATGCCTTTGCGGTGTTTTTCAATGTTACCGTAATGACCCCGGTGTCTCCGGGCATGAGCACTGCGGGCGTTACTTCCGTGTCGGTGATGATCACCGTCGGCTCATTGAGCCCGGCAAGTGCCGGGACGGTACAGAGTGCCACAATACAGAGCACGGCCAGAATTCCCTTCAGCATCGTATTTTCCTCTCCTGAATGTGTCAATGATCCGGACTCTTATTATGGTTACTATCTCCGGACCTATTCAATAATAATGAACTTGGTTCAATATTAATATATGCAGTCATTTTTTTGAACCCGATATAGTTATAGGAGAAGAACACAAAAGAAAAAACCAGTATGCCAAAGGTAGTCCCGGAGTACAAGGAAGAGGCACGGCGGCGCATCATAGAGGCAGCCCTGGAGATCTTCATGACAAACGGCTACCGGGCGACCACGATGGCCGATATCGCACGGGCCGTCGGGGTAAGCAAGGGCGCCATATATACCTATTTTACCGGAAAAGAGGACCTCTTCGTCCAGGCCGCGGAGTATTCACGGGGAAAATTCGAGCTGGAATCCCTGGAAGAATTCAGAAATAACCGGGATATCGACATCTTTGATGCACTCTTCGGGATGGTGGAGACCTCCCTTGATGCAGGGTTTACCCTCTCGCTAGAACTGATGTTTCTGTCGATCACCGATGACCACCTGAAACACTTTTTGCGGGAGGACGCACGGGAGGACGCGGGGACGTTATTGCGGTTTCTTGAGCAGATGCAGCAGGACGGGAGAATCCGGAGGGATGCCGACTGCGGAGAACTGACCGGACTCATGACGACGCTTCTCTATGGATTGTATATACGGGCATTTCTTGGTTACCCTGCAGAGGAGTCGAGGGGGATCTGGGAGACGGCGATCGCACCCTACCGGGTGCAGCGGTGAACTGATCGCTTCATCACCGCCGCAAAAGACCCACGGGTCCCGTGAATTATCTGGCCGGCGCCTGTCCCGGTGATACGGCGAG
>JBFFLM010000277.1:0-2378 GCA_041554835.1 Methanogenium sp. | reverse complement strand
GTGCAGGCAACATGGGGGGGCGGGAATTCCGGGATAATTGCGCCGGGGAGCATGATCGCGGGGGTGGAAACCTAGGGAATGGTAAAGCAAGGAGAGGTGAAGAAAAAGGGAATGATTAGAGTCCCCGCAGTTCTTTCTCGGAGCCCTGCATGCAGTACGAGGTATTCATGAGGCCCATCATGGGCGTCACCGGACAGTCCGCACAGATACACTCCTTCATCCGCACCAGGCACTCGCTTTTGCCGGTTGCACAGAAGAGCAGTTCTCCCTTCTCCCTCATGCAGTCGGTGTAGGAAGCACACTGTTCACAGGTGCACATCCCCCGGAGCTTCTGTATCATCTCTTCCTTCTCTTCCGGGGACATCTCTTCCATTTTTTTCCCCATTTCCAAAAATTTGTCCATGTTTGTTCACTCCATCCTTTGTGGCAACCGGGAATAAACCATATTCATATATAAGTCTATTCGGGGAGAACCCCGATAGATCGCCATAGCGTTATTCGAGCTCTTCTGTCAGGAAGTCATTCGGCTTATAGCAGTCAAGACCGGCCTCGGGCCCCTCATAGCAGACCGTGCAGGCGACATCAGGGGAGGCGATGATCTCGACATAGTACCAGCAGCAGTAGTCGATGGTGACCTTTTCCAGGAACTCCTCCTCATATGCAAGCTCCGGGTCTGTATAGTCAGCAGAGTATACCTTCCATCCATCTCCTCCCTGGTTCGTATAGACCGCCACGTCCACGTACCCCGGTGCGGACCGGTTCGTATTCCGGCACCGGTAGGTGATGGCTGTCATGACCTCGGGTGGGTGTATCGTCTTTTTCCCCCAGACACAGAAGGGGGCCGTGTGCAGTCGCCGGAGCCCGTTCGTGCCCTGCCCGGATTCTCCCTCGATGCGGTCGAGAGCCGCCGTGACGGCAGTGAAGTTCTCGCCGACCTCCGCCCGGAAGGCGTCCAGGTCGGTCTGCACCGCGTCGAGCGAGGTGTCGACGTCGGTGAAGTTCTCGTCCATCGTCGTCCGGATGGTCCTGATCTCCGATCCGAGATCGCTGGTCGTCCCCGTCAGCAGGTCGCGGATCTCTGTCATGGTCTCCTCGATGGCCGCGAGCGCCGTCAGGATTTCATTGAACGGCCCGCCTGCCGGGACACTTTCCGGTTTTTCGGCACCAACGGGTGCATACGGGCCGATGGCCACAAGGGCGACGAGGATGATTATCAGGTGTGTCAGATGTCTCATGGGTCTCATATCCTTTTTCCCCTCCCTTCTCTCTGCTTTACTCACCATTCCAGAAGCGAAGGGGGGAGCGGTGAATGAGTAACGGGTTCTGATCTTTAATAATGACTCCTTCCTATCAGCCGAAAATGACTTTACGATAAACCACTACATCGCGGATAAGAGATCCATAGGGATATCCCCTTTACACAGCGAGTTGAACAACCATGCCCCCCACCCCCCTCACCAACGCCGACATCGCCGCCGTCCTCTATGAGATCGCCGAACTCCTCGCATTCCAGGGCGTCAGGTTCAAACCCCGTGCCTACCAGCGGGCGGCGCAGACGATCGAGTCGCTGGGGGAGGATATCAATGATGTCTACGGACGCGGCGAGCTCGAGGAAATTCCCGGCGTCGGGGAGAACATTGCAGCGAAGATCACGACGCTCATCGAGGAAGGGGAGCTCCCGTACCTCGCGGTTCTTCGCAAGGAACTCCCGCCCGGCATGGTGGAGCTCCTCGAGGTCGAGGGCATCGGGCCGAAGAAGGCGCTCCTGTTGCACAGGAAGCTCGGCGTGGATGACATCGACGCCCTCGAGGCGGCGGCGAAGGCGGGCAAAATCCGTGGACTCGCGGGGTTCGGTGAGACCTCCGAAGAGAACCTCCTCGCGGCGATACAGGTGTACCGGGAGCGGGGCTCGCGTTTTCTCCTCGGCACCATTCTCCCGGATGCGGAGGCGATCGAGGCGGCGCTTCGTGGGCATCCGGCGGTCATCCGGGCCTGCCTTGCCGGGTCTATTCGCCGCCGCAAAGAGACGATCGGCGACGTGGACGTCCTCGTCGCAACGGGCGACCCCGAGAGCGTCTCCGCATTCTTCTGCTCGCTCCCCCAGAGCACACGGGTCGTGATGACGGGCCCCACCAAGAGCACGATCGTCGTCGGAAACAACCTCCATGTGGACCTGCGGGTGGTGAGAGCTGAACAGTTCGGGGCGGCGCTCCAGTACTTCACCGGCTCGAAGGCCCACAATATCGCCCTGCGACAGATCGCGATCGGCCGGGGGTGGAAGCTGAGCGAGTACGGCCTCTTCGCCCGCGAGGGGGACGAGGTCATCGCACGGGAGAGGGAGGAGGATATCTATACTGCCCTCGGCCTTGCCTACGTCG
>JBFFLM010000276.1:0-2390 GCA_041554835.1 Methanogenium sp. | reverse complement strand
GGGTACTTCTGGACCCGGTAGAAGTCGTTGAAGCCGGAAAAATGGTCGTAGTGCCCGTGGGTCCATATCACGGCGTCGATGTGCGGGGCCCCTGCAGAAAGGAGCTGGGCCCGCAGGTCCGGGGAGGTGTCGATGAGAATAGTCTCCTTTCCGCGGGAGATGAGAATCGAGGTGCGCAGGCGCTCCATGCCGCCCTGCATCGCACGGGTGCAGACCGGGCAGGTGCACCCGACCTTCGGTGTCCCCGCCGTATCGCCGGTCCCCAGCAGCCGCACCCGCATTGTCCATCCCTCCGAGCGCCCGGCACCGGGCCGGGTCAGACGTTCTCCCGGATGAAGTGGCGGCTCTTGATGATCCGCATCCCGGTCTCGATGTCGTCCTTGTCGATATGGTATTCGCCCTTCATGAGTGCCGAGATGATCGACTCCTTGACCATCATCCGCAGGTCCGCCCCGGAGAACCCTTCCGTCTGGCCCGCGATCGCGTCGAAGTCGCAGTCGCACTCGATGAGCGTGGTGACCGCCTTTAAAATGTCGCGGCGCATCCCGTGGTCGGGCAGCGGGAACTCCACCACGTCGTCGAACCGCCGCCATGCCGCCTCGTCGAGGAGGGCCGGGTGGTTCGTCGCCCCGATGAGGAGCACCCCGTTGCGGACGAAGCTGACCGTGTCGATGTTTTTGAGGAGCATATTCACCGCCCGCTTCATCGCGGAGTTGTCCTCGGTCAGCCGGGACTTCGCGACGAAGTCGAACTCGTCGATGAAGAGGATGCAGGGCGCAAGCCGCCGGGCGAGCTCGAAGATCCGGTCGATGTTCTTCGAGGTCTCGCCGAGGTACTGCGAGGTGATCATCGCCAGGCGCACCTCGAGGAGCGGCATGTGCAGCTTTCTCGACATGGCGAGCGCAAGGGAGGTCTTGCCGGTCCCCGGCGGCCCCACGAAGAGGAGCTTGCCGAACTCGTAGACCCGGCGGTCCTTCAGAAAGTCCCGGTTTTTCAGCGCCACATCGATCTTTTTGATCGTGTCCACCTGCGCCGGCGTGCAGACGAGGTCGTCGAGCGAGAACTCGATCTCCTCGGGTGCGTAGATGATGAGGAGGTCGCGGGCATTGCGCATCTCCTCGTTCTCCTCGATGACGGGGCCGATGCGTGCCTCCATGTACGCGATCGTGTCCTCGTACCGCGAATTTCCTGCGCGCGCCTTCTCGTAGGAGAGGGTGTCCCTGCCCAGCACCTTCTCGGAATAGTAGGCAAGGACGGGATTTTTCGCCGCCCGCTCTTCCCCGCCCTTTTTCAGGAACCAGGCAAAGGCGGGTTCCACTGCCGTAATGGAGAGACGCTGGCCAAAGTCGTCGTACTCGACGAAGGGGTTTTTCCGGAGGTGGGAGTAGGCGTGTTCGATGCCCGCCACCCGGGCAAGGAGCCCTTCGCTGATAGAAACCGGCCGTTTAAATTCCCCTTCCGACCCGGATGCCCCCGCAATCGGGCGGAATGCTGGAGTCAGATCATTAATATCAAGGTCTGTGTGCTCGTTGACCACCGTAGCGGTCAGCAGAAGCTCCATCAGATCCAGGACCATTCCTTCGGTATCGCCTGACATGCGTAACATATAATGTCGCACTCAGGCACGAATAAGGTATTCGTGCCGGTTATACCGACCGGGTGGTCACGATGCACCCGTCTTCGGTTACGATCAGCGTGTGCTCCGCCTGCGAGACGAGCGAGCCTTCCACGTCCCGGAGGACCGGGTAGTCCCGGACGATGCCGCTGCGTTTCAGGGTCGAAAGGGCGAGGTCCACCTTGTCGCCGGTGATCCAGCGCCGGGAGAAGGGGAGGCTGCGGCGGTCGCGGATCTGGTTGACCACCCGCTTGGCCGATGCCATCCTGACGCCCTTCGCCGCAACCTGGCTGTAGATCACCGCCCGTGCCCGGTCGTGGACGAACCCCGTCCCGGTGGAGGCGAAGGGCTCTATTGCAAAGACCATCCCCTCCTCGATCACCGCTCCCCCTGCAATCCCGATGTTCGGGATGGTGGGGGCGCCGTGGAGGTGGTACTGCGAGAGCCCGTGGCCGGTGAGGTTTGCGACCGGCCGAAAGCCCCTCGACTCGATCTCGTGCTGGATGGCGGTCCCAAGCTCCCCCGCGGTGACACCGGGCCTGACAAGGGCGATCGCCGCCTCGAGGGCCGCACGGGACGCCTCCACGAGGAGGGCGTTGTCGCCGAGGTCCACCGTCGTCGCCGTATCGGCGACGTAGCCCTCGACATGCACCCCGAGGTCCACCTTGACGACGTCGCCTTCGGCAAAGAGGAGGTCGTCGTCGGGGCCCGCCGTGTCATGGGCCGCGTCCTCATTGAGCGAGATGTTGAGCGGAAACGCAATCTCCGCTCCTGC
>JBFFLM010000275.1:0-2403 GCA_041554835.1 Methanogenium sp. | reverse complement strand
GGGTTGCCGATGCCGACGATCATCTTCTTTGCATACCAGTCCAGCATTGTCAGACACTCACTGGAACATCTTCTGGGCCACTACCTTCTTCGAGTCGTCGACCACCATCATGTGGGTCGCACAGGACACACACGGGTCGTAGGCACGCATGATGACTTCGGTAAGCTGCCAGGGTGCACCCTCGAGAGCGCGGCTGACAGTCGGGAAGTTCCAGGTCGTCGGGACAAGGAGCGAATACCAGTCGACTTTGCCGTCCCTGACCTTTGCCAGGTGGACGTCGGTGCCGCGGGGTGCTTCGTTTGCCGCCCAGCCGAGGGAACCGTCGCCCTGCGGGATCTCGTCTGCGAGGACGGACCCGGACGTGTCGACTGCATCGATTGCCTCGATCATGCTGTACAGACAGTCCATGTATTCCATCTGGCGTGCGATCTGCAGGCCCATTGCGCCCTTGCGGTCGTAGTTGCGGAACATCGCGAGACGTGCACGGGGACCGACCTCGACGGGTGCGCCGTCATACAGGGGAACACCGGTGCATGCTTCCATTGCGGGCCATACCTTGGTGCCGACAGGGGTCGTGCCGCCGATCGGGTACTCTGCATCCTCGAGGGATACTTCGAGCTCTCCCTGGTACCAGTCCCACGGGCGGACCTCGGTCCAGCGCTCGGGGAACCACATCGGCTCGAGATCGAGCGAGGAGGAGCCGTAGAGCGGGTCGGTTGCCATGTAGCCCTGGTCGTGGAACCCGAACTTCTCGGTCTTCTCCACTTCCTTGCCGTTGGCAACGGATGCCATGGGGCGTGCATCCCAGTCCTTGAAGACCGTGATCATGAACTCCATGTGGTCACGGGCAAGGGGCAGTGCCTCCTTGGCGAGATCATAGAGCTTGGATTTTGCACGCGGGGTGATGTTCTTGTACATACCGCCGACACGGGGGTTGGACGGGTGAATCGGTTCGCCGCCGACGATCTCGCCGACCGTCTGGCCTATCTCACGGAGCTTCTGGATCCGGAGTGCGACGCTGCGAACGGGTTCTTCCGAGGTGAACGGGTTGATATGGGTGTCCGTTCCGGGGATGTACATGTCCGGCAGTGAGAGAATGTTGTGCAGTGCGTGGCTGTGGAGCCTGTTAGCACACTGGAGAATAACTCTCAGGAGGTAGGCATCGTCGGGAATATAACAGCCGATGGATGCCTCCATCGCTTCGATACCTGCAAGGGTGTGCGCAATCGGACAGATACCACAGACGCGGGAAGAAATCTTGGGTGCCTGGTGCATCGTCTTACCGATGGCGAGTTTTTCAATACCCCTGACGGGTGTCAGGCTGAGCCAGTCGCCACGCTCGACGATGCCTGCGTCATTGACCTGCATCGTGATCTTGGTGTGGCCCTCATGCCTTGTAGTTGGGGAAATCTCAACAACTTTTGTCATAAATTTTCGCCTCAAACATTGTGTTTGTTTACTCATCTGGCGCTACAAACGAAAACACACACAATATGGATATCATAGAGTGTGTTGCAACACACGTACCCACATGAAGTACGTAAGAAGTATCTCGCCAATTCTATTAAAATAAGTTTCGCTTAGATCGCAGAATAATCGTGTAAAATTAAATAATTTATACTGATTTTTCATGTAGAATTGCCCGAAGTTCATGGGATCCGGGCAACATCGGATAATAAAAAAGAGCGGAGAATTTAGTCTCCGTTTCCAATCTCTGCCTTCAGTTCGGCAATTGTTGCCTTGCGCTCCGCATAGGCGTTGTGCTGGTGAATGGATTCCTCATTCGTCTGTTGGATGGTAATTATCGAATCTCCGGGGAGATATGAAAATTTATGGACCACCTGTTTCGCCATTTCACGAACACAGTCCTCGACGAACCGGGCGTTCTTGTGGGCCGAGAAGACGACATGCGACTCGTCGCCACGCTTCAGGAGCTCGAAGATCCGGGCACTCATCGAGTCCTTGAGGACATCGATGATGTCGTCGAGTTCGACCCTCTGGTCGTCATCGGTCTCGATCATCAGATAGCCCTTGCCACGCTGGTTGTGGGAGGCCATGGGGATGGCATCGAGGAAGGCCGCGATCTTCTCCTCATCGACGTCGAGGTCGCGAAGCTTGTTCGAGGCAAGCTCCTTCATGATGTTCTGTGCACACGGGCAGGCCGTAATACCGGTCACCTCGGCGCCGATCATCCGGCGTACGATGGGTTTGCCGTTGTTGCGGTCGGCGATCGCGCTTGCATGCACCTCGACGACTTCGTCGCACTCGGTCTTCGAGACCGGGGTCTCCCGCTTCACCATGTACAGGCTCTTCATATTGACTTCCGTGCGGTCGGCGTACTCGTGGTGGTCGAGGAGCTTTCGGGCAACCGCATTACAGACCTCCTCGATGCCGTTGACCATG
>JBFFLM010000274.1:0-2407 GCA_041554835.1 Methanogenium sp. | reverse complement strand
TCCGTGCCGCTGTGCGTATGCAGGTGGTGGCCGTCGTCGTGGCTGTGCCGGTGCTCGTGCGTGAGCGGCGGGTGGTCGTGGGGGTGGGAGTGCTTCTCGGTGATGAGCAGGTACGCCCCCACCACCATGATGGGCAGCGCAATCCAGAACGTGGAGGTGAGCGGCTCACTGAAAATCGCAAAGGAGATCGCGACCCCGAAGAAGGGCGAGACGGCGAGAATCGATCCCGTCCGGGCCGTCCCGATGCCCCGGAGCGCCATCATGAAGAGCACGCTCGTAATCCCGCCGTAGCTGAAGAACCCGACGACCATGACGGTTGCAACGGACCGGACACCGGGCAGAACGTCCCCCATGGCAAGGGCCGCGGCGATGATGACGCCGCCTGCCACCAGCCCCTTGATGGCGACGATGGGAATGGGGTCCTTGCCCGCGATATTTCTGGAGATATTATTGTCGAGCGACCAGAAGGTGCAGGCGAGCAGAATCCCCACCGCGCCCAACGAAAACCCCCACGGTGCCGACGGGCTGTAGGAGAGGACCGCACAGGAGGCGGTGATCAGCGCGAGCGCCACCCAGACGTTTCGCCCCACGTACTCCCGGAAGAACGCCGCGGCAAGAATCGTCGTCGCGACCGCCTCGAAGTTGAGGAGAAGCGCCGCCGACGCCGCGTGCGTCACGTCGAGCGATATCAGCAGCACCACCGGGGCGAGGATGCCGCCGAAGAGGATCACCCCGGCAAGCCAGGGGAGATCGCCCTTTGCAAGCGGCGCCTCCATATCGTTCCGGTCCTGGCGGCGCAGGCGGCAGACCCCGAGGTAGAGGGCAAGCCCCACCCCGCTGCCGAGGTAGAGCAGGCCCGCGAGCATGACGGGCCCGATGCCTGCGAGGAGATACTTCGCCGCGGGGGCGCAGGAACCGAAGAGCACCGCCGCCAGTACCGCATAGATGACCGGGAATTTTGAATGGTGTTGCATATGCCGCTTTAGAAGGAATTCAGGTTGGCGCTGCACCCCGATAAGCTCTGCTCTTTTAGCAGGAGCAGGGACACACGAACCGGCCTGCACGGTCATTTCCCGCGCAGGAAAAAATAAGGTGCCGGAAAGGACCGGCACAGGATATGCTCGCGAAAAAATCCTAGAGCGTCATGTCGTAGGTTTCTTTCAGTTCTTCCCAGTAGGGGTCTTCCATGAGGTTTGCAAGGCCCGCGTTGAGTTTTCCAAGAAGCTCGGTGTCATCCTTTCTGACGGCGATGCCGAACTGCTCCTTCGTCTCGATATAGCCGATCACTTCGACGTCGCGTCCCTCGATGATGTCTTTCATGGACATATCGTCGTACATCGCTGCATCGATACGGCCGGTGCCGAGGTCATCGACTGCCTTGGGGGTGTCGGGGTAGACCTTGATGTTCTCCTTGGGCATGATGCCGGTCTCGACGAGGTTCTCCTCCATCCAGATGGCTGCCGTACAGCCGCTCTGCGTACCGACGATGGCGGTTCCGTTCTGGATGTCCTGAATGGTCACACCCGAGCCGGGCACGGCGACGACCATCTGGTTAACGGTCCAGTAGGGGTCGGAGAACGCGACCTTTTCCTTGCGCTCGTCGGTGATGGTCATACCGGAGTAGACCATGTCGATCTGTCCTGCCTGGAGTGCGGGGATGATACCGTCCCATGCAACGACCTCGAACTTCACTTCAAAGCCCTGGTTCTCTGCAATCCATTTGATGGAGTCAACATCGAACCCGGTGTACTCGTTTGACGGAGTCACATAGGAGAACGGCGGGTACGGAACGTCGATACCCACAGCATAGACAGGTACTTCTTCCTGACCTGTCTCGGCCGGAGTTGTTGTTCCGGAGCTGGTACAGCCGGCAATTGCCACTGCAAGCACCGCGATACACACCACAAAAATCGTCAGATACTTGTTATCCATAACAGGGGTTTAGAGTGGTGGAAAAATAACCTTTTTCAATTGATCACGTTAACCGGCAGGGCCTACGCTTAAAAACATGCGGTATACGACCGTAAAATCCATATCCCCCAAACAAATGCAGATTCCCCTACATTCCTTCTCCCCGGCACCCGCCGTCCGCCCATGCATGCGGGGGGAACCGGCGTTCCCGGGAAATGACGAAAAATGTTGTTATGCAGACACACGCCCGGAAAGGGTCGCTATAACCAACCATTAATTACCCGCGAATAAAAACCATTCACAACAATCCGGCATCGCCGGAGATGGTTACCATGGACAATCCAAACGGCCTTCATGCACTCAGCATCCTCTCCGAGAACCAGCACGGGGTTCTCAGGGATGTGGCACTGGTAATGGCGAACTGCGGTGCGAACATCGTGAGCACACAGCAGTCTATCATCCAGAGCGGGCCAAATAAAGGGCTCTCCTCTCTCTT
>JBFFLM010000273.1:0-2416 GCA_041554835.1 Methanogenium sp. | reverse complement strand
CAGGACGTCATTGATGCCGGGATACCCTATACATCAATGACAAAACTAATCTTCCCAGGAAATGATGAATCATATTCGCGGGACGTCGTCCAGATAAAGGGGAGAACCTCTGAGATCAACCCTGCATTACCGTGGAACTACGGCGTCGTTCTCAACAGCAGAAGCTGAGAAGACCTCCGCATTCTGAGGGATATTACTCCTCTTTTTTCTCCCTGGTAATCAGGACATCCATGTTCGGGACGATCATCCAGACAGGAAAGAGACCGGCAAAGTCCTGGTAATCGATTTTAAACATATTTATCCGGATGAAGGCCTTTTCCTGGCTTTCGAGATCCCGCTCTGAGTCCGGTTCCGGCTCCGGGGGGAGGTTCTGTACATTTGCAACGATCTTCTCTTCGAGAAACTGCTTCCAGTACTCCGACATCCGGAGAAGAAGCGTCCGTGAGTATCGCCCCTGGAAATACCGGAGAATTACCAGCTGGGAGATAAATATCAGAAACAGGGGGACAAGACTCGTTGCAAGAACAAAGTTTTCAAGCTCCATGATATTTACGAGGGTACGCCCGGGAAACAGAAGGGCTCCGAGAAATATGACTCCCGTAAATGCCGCACCGAATGCGACGATCAGAATGAGTTTGAATGCGTCCTGCCAGTTGGTATGAATCTTCCTGGAGAGATCGGTCTTCACTCCGATCATCGAGTTGAAAAATCCGGGTGAATAGGGACGCACGTACAGGATGCCGCCGTAAAATGCGATGATTGCAAGCGACTGAACAATGATTATAATCCCCGAACGCTGCTCAAAGCCGCCGGTCAGGAAGGCACCCGTTGCGGCAAGGATCATGTTTGCCACAAAAAGGATGATAAATCCGGGTGCAATCGGCTGACAGTTCATGAAGAAAAGATCCCATACGGCCTGTGCATATGACACCCTCTCGCGTTTGATGGTGCCCGCACTCAGCGCCGCCTCGTGGAGGAGCTTATGAAAATCCGCCTTTTTCTTCGTATCGGGGAAGACCAGACTCCCTTTCTCGGTCGGAAGCATCAGGATGAAGGGGTTAACCATGAGAAGGATGAACGAGGACACCACCCAGTAGATGGCATAGCCTGGCTGGACCGCCACATACACCAGATTGAGGATGATCACCCCGAAAAAGATCAGTCGTGTTATGTGTTCCCGTCCCGAGGGGCGCTGCATATTGGCAGTGGTCGTTTCGATCTCTTCAATCTGGCTCGTTGCATCCGACTGCAGTTTGTGCCGTCTCTGGCCATAAGTTGTAAGATCCATAGTATTCCGGCGATAGAGGGTGTGCTGTAGAACATATTCGCCCGGAGGATTATACCTTTTGCAGTTTCTGTGATGAGCAGGCAGGGGGTTGTTTCCCGTGTGAAGCCCGCCGACCATTTTCACCCTGCACATACCTCAATATTCAAGGGGTGGGCGTCACAGACACCGAAGTACTCTATATGCGTCGCCGTGCAGCACCCGAAGACCTCCAGCTGGCACTTCTTTCTTTTGCAGAGAATGGTGCACCCCTTTGCAACGGACAGCCGGCACTCAACGGCTACCGGAGGCTCTGTTACCACTGCCCCCATTCCAGGCGTTCGGATGTCGGTCTCGTCTGCACACTCTATGCATGCAGGATTACGGTGCGGGAGAAGTATACACTCAAGGCATGGAAGGCGCTCCGCGAGGAGATCCTTGCCCGCGACGGGAACCGCTGTACGATCTGTGGCGTCGGAGGCGACCTGCACATCCACCACCTCGACTGCGACCGGACGAACGATGCTCCGGCAAACCTGACCACCCTCTGCGACCGGTGCCACTCACGCATCCACCAGCAGGGCTCTCCTCCCTCTGCTCACAAAGGAACCGATAAACCATCTATTCTTAAAAAATGAGCCCTTCTCAAGGGCATCCTTCATGTAAGAAGGACATGATACACCGGGTGTTCTTCCACGGTCATTCCGCCACCGCTGGCCGATACCTGCACATTGATATCAATTTCGGAGATGCCCGCTGACCGTGCCGTATCATAGACTCCCGTCACCCATGCATACTCCTCGGGGGGATTTTCGGGGTCAAGGACGAGCATCTGGGTGATGGGCGGATAGGGCGGTGCGTGAGTGCCCAGGTCATATGATTCGGACCAGAGCGGAAACACCCCGAAGACCGGGTCGGGCACTGCAAGATCAAGCGTGACCAGGACCTCGTCATCAAATCCTCCCTCCGGGACGATGGTAAAGACCATCTCGAGGGTCTCTCCCTCCGCAGCGGTGTAGCCGTCCGGCGGGGTGTATTGGATCGAAAAGGAACCTGCATCCGCGTCGCCTTCGGACCCGGCATCCGTCGTGGCGGTGGCCACGGCCGTCGTCGCTGTAACCAAAACGGCAGGTGTTGTGTTCCCGGACTCCT
>JBFFLM010000272.1:0-2418 GCA_041554835.1 Methanogenium sp. | reverse complement strand
TTTGTTATATACGTTTTGGAATGGCCCTAAAAAAGATACAGATGGGTCGGCCCCTGTCCTTAGAGGGGGGTTCCTTCTGTCTCGGTCCGGCGCTTGAATGCCTCAGCCAGCTGCTTGAAGACGGGGCCGGGTTTGCCGGTGCCGACGGTCCGGCCGTCGATGAGGACGACGGGGGCCACTTCCGCTGCCGACCCTGATACGAGGAATTCGTCTGCGGTATAGAGGTCAAAGTACCCGAGGTTACGTTCCTCGACGGCGATGCCCATCTCCTCTGCGAGTTCGAGAAGCACCATGCGGGTGATGCCCCGCAGGTTGTTCAGGGTAGGGGGGGTGATGATCGTTCCGTTCTTGACGATATAGAGATTGTCGCCCGAACCTTCGGCGACATAACCGTTGGTGTCGAAGAAGATTGCCTCGTCTCCTCCCTTGTAGTTCGCCTCAATCTTCGCCATGATATTGTTGAGGTAGTTGAGACTCTTCACATTGGGCGGGAGCGCCTCTGCCGGGTTTCTCCGGATGGAACAGGTGATGGCCTTCAGGCCCTTCTCGTAGAGGTCGCCGTACATCGCACCCCATCCGGTCGCAATCACGATGACGGTTGCCACCGGGCATTTGTTGGGGTCAAGACCGAGGTCGCCGACCCCGCGGGTGACGAGCGGGCGGATGTAGGCGTCCTTCAGGTTGTTCTTCCGGAGCGTCTCGCAGATCACGTCTGCAAATTCTTCCTTGGTAAGAGGGATCTTCAGATCGATGGTTCGTGCAGAATCATACATACGGTCGATGTGCTCTTCCAGTCTGAATACCCGGCCATTGTATGCACGGATGCCCTCAAACACACCGTCTCCGTAGAGAAGACCGTGGTCAAAAACGGAAACCTTTGCCTCACTCTCGGGCACGAATTCCCCGTTCAGGTAAATCAGCATGTACATCTATTCAGACTGTACTTTCAAATTGCTTCCGATCAGAATGCAGGATTATTATTCCTGCATCCTGCATTCCTGAACAAAGGTTTCAAACATGCCGCGGCTTGCGGAGGGATGGAGGTGGGTGTAACTTGCCTGGGTCCGGTGGACGAGGGCGCCGTCGAGGTTGTCGCGGATGCCAAGTCCACGGGAGAGGCGGTAGGTATACCGGGTATCCTTCGGCAACGTGACATCCGTATGGTGGAACTCGTGGCCGGCAAACGATCCCGCCCCGAGGGGACTTTCTGCCGAGGATGTTCCCCGCACGTAGCCTATCACCCGCCGGGCCGGCATACGCGTGATCCCGTCAAAGACGCCTGCCATTGCGTAGGAGTGATCCGAAACCTCGTTGTTCCATTCCTTTTTCAGGGTGACGCTCTTTGTCAGGTAGATCAGCCCGCCGCATTCCGCATAGACCGGAACATCGGACGCACAGACCTCCCGCACCGCCTCACGCATGGCATCGTTTGATTCCAGTTCCGCGGCAAAGAGTTCGGGATATCCGCCGCCGAAGATGTACCCGTCCGCTTCCGGGAGCCGGTCGTGGATGGGGCTGAACGGCACCATCTCCGCACCCCAGGAGGGAAGCAGGTCGAAGAGGTCGTTGTAGTAAAAATTGAAGGCCTCGTCGATGGCAACCCCGATGCGAACATCCGTCTCTTCTGCCGGACGAAACATAGGGGGCTGCTCCTGAGGGGCGGTAGACGTCCCGGCGATCTCCAGCAGGCGGTCCATGTCCACGTGCTTTCCTATGACCTCCGTTACCGTCTCGATCTTCCTGAGAAAATCCTCCTTTCCCTTCCCTTCGAGATAGGGGACGAGCCCCAGGTGGCGCATCGTAAGCTGCATGGCATCGGTCTGAGGGATGGCGCCAAGAACGGGAATGCCGCAGAAATGCTCGATGGCACGGCGGGCCTTCTCCTCGTGCTTGCTGCCCCGCACCTGGTTGAGGATGACCCCTTTGATGCGCACTTCCGGGTCAAACGCCATGAACCCCTTTACGAGAGCCGCTGCCGACCGGGTGATGGACCGGGCGTCGACTGCGAGGATGACATTGAGGTCGAGCTGCTTTGCGATGCTTGCGGTCGAACCCTCGTCCGTGATCGCATCGGAGCCTTCGTAGAGTCCGCGGACCCCCTCGACGATGGCGATGTCGGCACCCCTGCATGCATTGTCGTAGACCGTCCTGACGAGGGAAGGGTCCATCACGAAACTGTCCAGGTTGCGGCAGGGTCTGCCGGTCACCCCGGTCAGGTAGGACGGGTCGATGTAATCCATCGCCACCTTGAACGGCTGGACTTCATAGTCTTTGGCAAGAAGGGCGGAGATCGCAAGCGTGATGCTCGTCTTTCCGCTTCCCGACCGATCACCCGTGATGAGCAGGCTCTTCATCGCAGGCTCCGGATGACGGCGCCGAATTCGCTCTCGACGATCTCGTGGACACCGAGGGTCTTGG
>JBFFLM010000271.1:0-2436 GCA_041554835.1 Methanogenium sp. | reverse complement strand
GGCACAACGCTGAGTAATGAACAGATGGAGCGTCTGCTGGATCAGCTCTCGCGAACCAGTGAGCCGTACACCTGTCCCCACGGACGACCTGTCATCCTTTCGTATACCATACAACAACTTGACCGGTTGTTCCATCGGTCCTGAATATTTTCCGTCGACCCGGAATGATCTTCCGGCGGATTGAGGTTATGCCCTTATTCCCGCACTCATACGGCAGAGGTCATGCATGATGCGAAGGACGACGAGACGTTCGCCTTCGGTTCTGGTTTCCGCAACAATGAAGGTGAGAAATCCCTGCCTGACAAAGATTTTTCTCACTTCGTCGATGCCGGTATATTCGGATATGAGGAGGAGAGCTCTGCCAAAGGGGGCAATAATACCGGGCAGCGTCCCTGCAAATCTTCGTATGGCATCCCGGCCATCTTTTCCGCCGTCAAGGGCGTATTCCAGCCAGTCATCCATACGTTCGCCGTCAGATGTCGGAAGATAGGGGGGGTTAAAGAGGACGACATCAAACCTGTGGCAGATTCCCGATGCAAGATCCGTCCTGATCACCTCCACGCCCTGCATTCGTGCGGTTCTGCAGGCATGTGGATTGATGTCGGTTGCATAACAACGGGTAATCGCCGAGACGTGCCGGGCAATATAGCCGCTGCCGGTTCCTATTTCCAGCACTCTCTCTCCGGGGTGCACCTCATGTAGTGCAACCTCCAGGAGGAGCATCGTGTCTGCTTCGGGCTGATACACCTGCGGATGCCATGGAGCCGGCGTGGCTTCAGTCGCATTCTTTCGGTTATTGAATTCTGGCTCCATGTATGTTCCTTCTCAGTATCGGCCTGCGGCATTACCCTTTAAAGCCATGTACATGCTACATTGTAAATACGGACTTATGGAGATTGTCATAGGAAAAGCAGCAGGCAGGGATTTTGCCATTGATGCTCAGGAACTGGTTACGGGGAGGACATGCATTATCGCCCAGTCTGGTGCCGGTAAAAGCTGGAGCATCGCAGTTGTGTGTGAACAGCTCTGCCGGTACAGAATTGGATTCTGCCTCATCGATACGGAAGGGGAATACTTCTCCCTGAAGGATAAGTTTGATCTGATCTGGATTGGAGCCGATGAAGAATGTGACTATGACATTGAAAAGGTAAACCTGAAGGAGATACTGCGCGAATCGATGCATTCCGGTGTTCCGGTCATTTACGATGTTTCTGAAGTGGCAATGACAGACAAGGTGGCGCGTCTTGCCCATATTCTCTATGACATTGCAACAGAGGAACGACAGCCGTACCTCTTGGTTGTTGAGGAAGCTGACAAGTTCATCCCTCAGAGTAAGGATTCCATCAAGAAAATAGAGGAAATTTCACGAAGGGGCAGAAAGCGGGGACTTGGTATGCTTGTTGCGACCCAGAGGCCTGCCATCGTTACAAAAAATGTCCTCTCGCAGTGCAATAACCAGATCATAGGAAAGCTCTCCATAGAAAATGATCTCAAGGCGGTGGATCTCTTCTTCGGCTCAAAGAGGGAAGTTGAAGAACTCTCGACTTTAAATCCCGGTGATTTCTTTGTGATGGGCGGTTTGACCCGTGAAAAGACCAAGATGCGGTTCGCAAAACGGGAAACCAAGCACAGGGGGCTCACCCCCCTTCTCTCCTACCGTGATCCCAGTCCGTTATCCGCCGGTCTGCCTGAGGAAGAAGAACCTGAAATTCCAATTCCGTCTCCGGAAGAATCCGGAAAGGAGGTTTTCGAACCGGCGAAGCTTTCAGGTAAAATGTCTTCTGCTGAGATAGCGCCACCATCCGGTGAACCAGCCGACAATGCACCACCACCCAAGGCCTCCAAACCGTCCCGTGCGAAGGTACGAAAGAGACGCAGTCCGTCCCCTCTCGCTCTGAAGGGGATGCAGGTGCATATTACCCGTGATGAGGCGCTGAATATTGCAGGGGGAAGGCTGAAGAAAAAGATGCTCATTTTTGGGGAAAATGAGCGCCTTGCATCGGTGGATCTGTTGTACTGGCCACTCTATCATGTGAATGTCCGGTATATCTCAGGTATCATCAAGAAGAATACTCAGGAAACCGCATTTTTTATCGACGGCATCCACGGCCATTGTGCAGAACCCGAGGGCGGGCTGCGGCTCAGACCGTGTTTTTCGGACTATATCGGGCTTTCGGAAGAAGCTATACGTGTTCTCTCGGCATTTTCCATGTCCGGCGAAACCGCCACAGAAATTGAGGCGGCAGCACGAATAGAACCCGGGGATGTCGAAAGAGCGATTGATGAACTGCTTGCACGGAAATTAATTACCGCAGGGTTTTTTGAACTTTGCGCCAGGTCGGCAGCATTTTATTTAAAATGGAATGCCGCGCGGCATTAGAGCTGCGATGATTTTCAATAGAGGCCTTGTGCTGCTCTGTCAGCGTGCGGTTGATT
>JBFFLM010000270.1:0-2441 GCA_041554835.1 Methanogenium sp. | reverse complement strand
TGGAAGGCACCACCCTTGCCCTCCCCTTCCAGCCGGACCTCCTCGGCAGGAACCGCTGGAATGCCACCGATGCGCAGGGTACCGCCTTTGTCCGGGACCTCATCCTTACCGCACAGTCAGGTGGGGGTTTCGTCCAATACCTCTACCCGGACCCGATGGAAAATTTCACCGCCAGGCCCAAGATCAGCTATGTCATGATGGCAAACGAGGACTGGATCATCGGGTCCGGCATGTATGATGCGGACGACGCGAACCCCCTCATCCGGGTGGGAGGAGACGCTGTGGTGAGGGAGACCATGGAGGCCTTCGTCGGGGAAGCCGTCGCCTATGCCCGTGAGAACGGCAAAACCGTCGCACTTCAGGAGTTCAACGACAAAAACGGCACCTTCGTCCGGGGCAACCTCTACATCTATGCCTTCGATTACCAGGGGACGACCCTGGCACTTCCCCACCAACCCGAGCTGATCGGAACCGACCTTTCCGGGCTGCAGGATCCCTTCGGGGTCAATTATACCCACATCGAGATCCTTCTTGCCCAACAGGGGGGCGGATTCATCTTCTACCACTACCCGAACCCCGCCCGCAATATGACCCTGGAACCCAAGATGAGCTACGTCGCTCCGGTCGACGATACCTGGTGGCTCGGGGCGGGAATTTACCTTGGCGACGTGCAGGAGGTGATAACGATTGCCGATCTGGAAGCCTATATGAAGAACGCCTCGGCATATGCAAATGAGGTGGGAGAGCACGCCGCCCTTGCCGAATTCCAGAAAAAGGACGGGCAGTTCTCGCAGGGAAATGTGTACGTCTATGCCTACGACTACGACTGTATCCTTCGGGCGCACCCCTATGAGGCGCAGGTGGTCGGGACGGACCGCCGGAACTGGACGGATGTTCGCGGTCTTCCTGTAATACAAAGCGGTGCCTATACCGCTTCCACCGGCGGGGGATACATCGCCTACCTGTATCCCGCACCGGCGGGGGGAGTCATTGACGAAAAAGCGCTGGATACCTACCAGCCGAAGATCGGATACGTACTTCCCGTGGATGAGAACTGGTGGATCGGATCGGGTATCTATTTCTCGGACATGGTGCCGGCAGGCACCGGGAGGCCGGAGGTGGTATCGGCGATGATACGGAATGTCGAGGACGCTGCCGCCTACGGGCGTGAAAATGGAGCAGCGGCAGCCTTTGCCGCGATATCGGACGTGTCAGGGCAGTTTGTGGATGATAGGGGGCACTACATCTACGCGTATGACTACAACGGCACGCTCCTCGCCCACCCCTATCTGCCGGAGGAGATCGGCACAAACCTGATGGACACCCGTGATATGTTCGGCATGGAGTCGATACGGGCGCTTGCCGAAACCGCCCATGCCGGAGGCGGGTATGTGGTCTTCATCTGGCCGAACCCGGACAACGGAAACCGGGAAGAGCTGAAGATCGGATACGTGCTCCCCGTGGACGATACCTGGTGGGCCGGTTCCGGGGTATATCTGAGCGAGATTACGGGAGTGGATTCATCACTTCCCCCTTTTTCTACGGCGATGTGATCCGTCTCACTTTTCTGAACCCGCAGGACGGATTAATATATGGTCCCGGTAATTCCGGACCATGACACGGTCTCGAATCTTCACCCTTGTCACCGTGCTGGTGCTTACGTTCATCGCGGGGTGCGTAACCTCCGTTCCCGGTGAAAACGAAACCCGGACCTGTTCTGTGGAAAAGTGACTGTGTTCCAGAACAATGCTGCCATCAGGGTGCAGGGGCCCGGACCACCATATAGTCGGCATACCCGTCGCCGATGTTTCTCGTCCGGTGCCCCTTCCCCCACGTATCCTCCAGCAGGACGGCATCGCCCGGTCTAAACTGCCTGACCTCGCCGTCGGTGGTCTCCATCTCCACCTCGCCGGAGAGGAGGATCAGGAACTGGCGGGCCGGACACGGATGCAGGTCACCAAACCAGCCGGGTTCAAAGGTATAGAACAGATATCCGGATGCGGGTTGGACCTCGGAGAGGTGGAATGGCGGAGCCGGTGGGGCGGCCTTCCCGAGGCTTTGTCCGACCATTACCCTGTCAAAGTGCGTTTCGCCGTTTGCGTCCGGATATATCCGGGAATACTCCAGCCGGGTGAGAGTGGGTGGGGTTGCCATATGTCTTCGTTCCTTCTTTCCGCACGGATGGTATTTAATGTATCTTCGCATCGCGCCGGTCTTCAAAACCTCCCCTTTTCTACACCCGGAACACCAGCAGGTTCCAGAAATACACCCACCAGATCATCATGAAGAGCCCGACGACGACAACGGTATAATGCACCCTGTGCCACGGCTTCTACCACGACCGCCGCCAGACCGGGACGAGGAAGAGGGCACCTGCCACCGACAGGAGGGAAGCGACGACCGGCACTGAACGGGCCGCTGCAAGGGCGAAGGGCGTCGTC
>JBFFLM010000269.1:0-2460 GCA_041554835.1 Methanogenium sp. | reverse complement strand
TTTCTCCTCAATAACAGAAGGTCTCCTCAAGGACAGGCACGCAGAAGCATTCTGCGCAGGTCTCTTACTTACGGAACAGGACGAAGAACGAGCGAAAGCTCCGCCCGGTTGCAGGAAGGAACGAAAAAAAAGTATTGGTGGTCTGATTATGCGAGGTAATCGGAGGGCTCGGGGATCTGTTCCTTGAGGCCCTTCCTCTTCCGGATGGCCTGGACGATCTCCTTTAAAAGACCCTGGGGGACGGTCTCGAAGCCGGCGAACTCCGTCGACCACATTGCACGGCCTTCGGTTGCCGAGCGGACGTCGCCAGCAAACCCGAAGAGTTCTGCAACCGGTGCCTTGCCGATGACGGTGATCGTGTCACCCTCGGACTGCATGTCGTAGACCTGGCCGCGGCGACCCTGGATCTGTGCGGTTGCCGCACCCATGTGGTCCTGCGGGACAGTGATCTGGATGTTCTGCATCGGCTCGAGGAGCGAGTCGCCTGCAAAGAGGAGACCTGCCTTCACGGCGGAACGGACGGCCGGGATGACCTGTGCGGGACCGCGGTGGATGGCATCCTCGTGGAGCTTGACATCGATGAGGCGGATCTTCGTGTTCTGGACCTGCTCGTCTGCGAGCGGACCGCCGGCAAGCGCCTCGCGCCATCCGTCGAGGACCAGTTCCATCGTCTCGTTCAGGTACTGGATACCCTTCGTCATGTCGAAGAACATGTTGGTTGTCTGGATGGCGGTGAGGTTCTTTGCCTCGTCCTTGCTAAAGCCTGCCTCGATGAGCTTCTCACGGCGTTCGATTTCAGGAAGGTCCATGGAAAGTTCGCCGTCCTTGATCATCTTGACAACCTCGTCGGGGAGAGGCTCAAGCTCGATGTAGAAGCGGTTGTGGCGGTTCGGGGACTTTCCTTCGACCGGGCCTGCGGTCTTGGTGATGGTCTCACGGTACACCACAATCGGGGGCGAGGTCTTGATCTCGACGCCCTTGTCACGCTCGATACGGTGGGTGATGATCTCGAGGTGGAGCTCTCCCATACCGGAGATCAGGTTCTCTCCGGTCTCCTCGTTGATGGTGACCGCAACGGTCGGGTCTTCCTTGCCGACCTGGCGGAGGACTTCGACGAGTTTCGGGAGGTCCTTCATGTTCTTTGCCTCGACCGCGACGGTCATGACCGGCTCGGAGTAGTGCTTGAGCGACTCGAAGGTCTGCATATCCTGGAGGGAGGTGACGGTCGAACCGACGATCGCATCCTTGAGACCGGTGACGGCGGCGATGTTGCCTGCTGTCAGGGACTCGACCTCGATACGCTCTGCACCCATGAAGATACCGACCTGCGAGAGACGGTTGGCCTTCTTTGCGGTGCCCATGACATACAGCTCGGACCCGCGTTTGATCGTGCCGGAGAAGAGACGCCCGGTGGCGACCTCGCCTGCGTGGGGGTCAAAGGAGATATCGGTCACCATCATGCAGGCCGGACCGTTCGGGTCACAGGCGAGCATGGACTTGCCTTCGGTGGTGTTCGGGTCGCCGTGCTGCCAGATGATGGGGACACGGCGCTTCTGTGCATCCAGCGGGTCGGGGAGGTGGCGCACCACCATGTCCAGAAGGACATCAGCGAGCGGGCTTGACTTTGCAAGTTCCTTCATCTGGCCTGCCTGGCACTTCTCGTTGACTTCCTTGAAGGAGACGCCGGACGTCTTCATGTACGGGATGGAGACTGCCCAGTTGTAGAGGGCGGACCCGAAGGCGACGGTACCGGCTGCGGCATCGAGCTTCCAGCCTGCCTTGTAGGCATCCTCGTTCATGCCCTTGATGAGCTTGTTGACCTTGTCGATGACCTTGCCGAGGCGGATCATCAGTTCCTGGTCATCGACCTTCAGCTCGTTGATCAGGCGGTCGACCTTGTTGATGAAGAGGACCGGGCGCACACCCTCCTTGAGGGCCTGGCGCAGCACCGTCTCGGTCTGGGGCATGGTGCCCTCGACTGCGTCCACCACGACGACCGCACCGTCCACCGCACGCATGGCACGGGTGACGTCACCGCCGAAGTCCACGTGGCCGGGGGTATCGATCATGTTGATGAGATACTCCTTGCCATCGTAGGTGTGGACCATCGAGACGTTGGATGCATCGATGGTAATTCCACGTGCCTGTTCCTCCTCGTCGGAGTCCATCCAGCACGCCTTGCCTGCAATTTCTTCGCTGATCATCCCGGCCCCGGCAAGAAGGTTGTCGGAGAGGGTGGTTTTCCCGTGGTCGATATGGGCCACGATACCGATGTTGCGGATCTGCTCCGGCTGGCTCATCAGCGTCGTGACTCGTTCAACCATCTTTCTTCTTCTGGTCATGAAATTTCACCCAAAAAAATGTAGATTATCGTGCGGATTTCGCCACACGCTCGCGTTCTTCTTTCTTTCCGACAGAGAAGCACCGTGCGTCACCGTTTGCAGCGGCGATGAGCTCATC
>JBFFLM010000268.1:0-2461 GCA_041554835.1 Methanogenium sp. | reverse complement strand
TCTTCCCGACAGGAATAACCCCTACCAATGCTGAAGTTCCTGAACAGGGCAAGGGGCTTTCTCCTCCATCCAAAGGCATCCTTCGAGCGTTTCTGCGATGATGAGCCCACTGAAGCCGTAGATTATTTTCTCATCCTTCTTGGCATCAACAGTATCCTCTCCGCCCTTCTCCACTATCACGGGGTTGCCACCCTGTTCAGGAGTCAGCTCACCGCCTTTCTGTTTGGCCATCACCTCGGGGCCGCCACCCTCTTTGCCGCCCTTGCAGGAGCCTTTCTGGCAGGATTTCTGATGGTGGCAATGACCGGTGCCATCATCCACCTCTTTGTGATCCTCCTCGGGGGGACGGGAGGTGTCGTGCAGACCTACAAGGCGGTGATCTACGCATCTACCCCCTGGCTCCTCCTGGGATGGATCCCCATCGTCTGTTTTATATCAGGGCTCTGGACAATCGCACTGAGTGTCACCGGCATTCAACAATTGCAGGGACTCTCACCTCTCCGGGCAGCCGTCGCAGTCCTTGTTCCCGTCCTGTTCATTCTCGGGGTGGTCGCATTCACGCTCCTTCCCCTCCTCTATGGCGACCCATATGCCTTCATCACCCGGTGCTACCGCTGACCGGTGTCCGGCCTGCAGGGACGATTCTACCGGATATAACGGATGTAACGCGATCCGGGGTGGTGACAGCCAATCCTCCGCGCCCGATATCCGGCAAGAGGCTACCGTACCGGAATGGATCACACGACTCCACCAGAAGGCATATTTTGATGAGAACGACCTGAATTCCCATTTTTTCATATCCAAGTACATTTTATGGAGTTTATTGAATCGTGAAATTTATTTACCCCCACAATTATCCACTATTATATATTTTTCAAAGGGGTTACAATGAAGGAGGTTGCTTATGGATGTCCTAAATGCGGAAAACATGAATTGCAGGCAGAACAGCCGGACGAATATGAAGTCTGGCTCAAGTGTCCCTCCTGCGATTTTTTTATGGGTATGAGCAAAGACGACTGGCACCGGATCGAAAACAGCCCCAACGTCAACCAGAAGATCAAAAAACTCGCCGACGGGTACTCCTGACCACGGCGCCAGCTCTCTCACTTTTTCGCAGGAACCTATGCTATTAATAGCGGTACCGCCATAGGTATCGTGATTGCCTATGAGCGGTACACGCGGATATTTCAAAGACGGCGTATGGATAGAAGAACCGGTTGAAGAGGAGGAGACCGGCGGCCAGGGATCGGCAGAGGCAGGAGGGGAAGCCTTTGATGTCGAAGAACTCGTCGGCGAAGCAAAGGAATCGGTGAAAAAAGCCGTCAATAATGTAGTAACCCTCGGTAAAAATCTCTTTGGCACCGAACAGGGTAGAAAACACCTGGAAAAAGAAGCGAGAAAAGCCGGGGAAAAACTCGAGGACGCCATCGAGGATGCGGTAGAGACCGCAAAGAAGGAATTTGAGAAGGCAAAGGAGAAGGCAAAGAAATAGCCTCTTTCTCCACTGCATCTTTTTTCGCTTCCCTTCACCCGCACTTCCCCACCGGTATCCAAGAAATGCATATATAGGAATACTCCATAGAGGGTCCATCCGGCCCCTGCCGGGAAGGCGAATCCTGGTTCACCCTGTCCGGCCGGCCGATACCGGAGGTGAAGAACGATGCAACGAAGCGGAATTTATGCACTCTGTGTGCTGGGCGTCCTGGTACTTCTCGCTGCCCCCGCAGCGGCGGTGCTCCTGGAAGAGACCTATCTCGGAAAGGTGACGAAGGTCGACCCGGCAAATGAACTGATCAACATAAAAGTCATCGGCAAGTGGAACGGGCAGCAGTATGCCCCGGCGGACCCGGTCATACTCTCGGCAACCGAACCCTACACCGTGGCCTATGACAACCTCGCACCGGGAGATGAGGTGGTCGCAACCCTGATGGGCGGCACCGAATGGATTGCCATCGGCAGGGTCCAGAACATACAGTCCACTGAAAAACCCCTTTCATGGATGGTCGGCGACCCTAATGCGATGCCAGCGCCGATGGTAAACTTCGTCCGGGTCGGGTATGAGATCACCCCGGACTGCGACGCCTGTACCGGGACGGTCTGCACCGGGACCGAGGCGAGGGTGACGGTCGCCCAGTACAAGTACGACAGCGGCAAGGTCACCGAGACCGCCGTCCTTGCGACCAGAACCATTCAGCCGGGAGAACTCTGGGACTACTATGCACCCGAGGGGTACCAGACCAACATGAAGATCCGCTATCTCACCGGTCAGGCGGACATCTCGGCCTGCGCCGGGACCGGCCCCGCCGACATGATGGCCGGTCCGCAGGCAGTCTCGGCCTTCACGATCGACACTTACCCGAAGGCCCAGGCGGTCCCGACCACCGAAGCCCCGGTTCCCACCCAGCTGCCGGCAACCGAAGAACCGACAGCAGCACCGACACCCGTCCCGACCCAGCTGCCG
>JBFFLM010000267.1:0-2484 GCA_041554835.1 Methanogenium sp. | reverse complement strand
AGGGGGTTTTGAACTAACCGAATCTTCTTCATATAGTATTACAAAAAAGGTCATGTACTTCAGAATTACTGCGATTCATGAAAAATTACTGAAGAACTCCCGGAGTTGCCTTTCATGGATGAAACCGAGGAAGAAAATAAAAAAATGAATATTAAAGTTAGTGTCAAAAATTTAACGAAAATTTTTGGAAAAAAACCTGAAGAAGCTTTCACGCTCATTGAGCAGGGGAAGAAAAAGCAGGAAATTCTGGAGGAGACGCAGCAGAATGTGGCCCTCCGAAATGTATCTTTTGATGTTTACGAGGGCGAACTGTTCGTTCTGATGGGTCTTTCCGGCTGTGGCAAGTCTACTCTTCTACGCTGTATCAACCGATTGATAGAGCCGACCAGAGGGACCGTCGAGATCGACGGGGTGAATATCGTGGGGATGAGCGAGGACGAGCTCAGAGAGCTGAGGCGTACGAAGATCGGCATGATCTTCCAGAGTTTTGCCCTTCTCCCGCACCGGACCATCCTGGAGAATGTCGCCTTTGGCCTCGAAATCCAGGGAATATCCGCATCAGAGAGGGAAAAAAAGGCGCAGGAGGCAATTGATCTCGTCGGCCTCTCCGGCTATGAGGAGAGCTACCCGTCCGGACTGTCAGGCGGGATGCAACAGCGGGTCGGCCTTGCCCGGGCGCTTGCAAGTGATGCGGATATTCTCCTGATGGACGAGGCCTTCAGTGCGCTCGACCCCCTGATCCGCCGCGACATGCAGGACGAACTCATCGAACTGCAGGCCCGCCTGAACAAGACGATCATCTTCGTCAGCCACGATCTTGATGAGGCGCTCAAACTCGGCGACCGGATTGCGCTCATGAAGGACGGCTCCATTGCCCAGGTCGGGACCGCGGAAGACCTCCTCCAGAACCCGCGCTGTGACTATGTGGAACGGTTCGTCGAGGATGTCAACCTCTCCCGGGTCCTCGTTGCAAAAGACGTGATGAAGCGTCCCGAACCCCTCATCCTCCCCGATTCGGGGCCGAGGAATGCCCTTCGCCTGATGGAGGAGTATGGCATTTCCAGTATTTTCGTTGCGGGAAAAGACCGGGTTTTCCGTGGTCTGGTGACCGTGGATGGTGCTGTAGAGGCCAAAAAACGTGAAATACCGCTTAAGGAGGTGATGATCACAGACAGCCCCACCGTCGAACCGGATACCCCTGCGCAGGAGCTGATGCCGATCATGGCGGAGACGGCCTATCCGGTGGCGGTCCTTGACAGTGAGAGAAAATTAAAGGGAATCATTGTGCGGGGATCGCTTCTTGCGGGTCTCGCCCGGCTGGAGGTTGAGGCATAATGTCTGACATCCTCCCGGTCGGTGAGGCGGTCGAGGCGATCGTCGAGTGGATCGATGAGACCTTCGGGTGGCTGCTGGATGCGATAACGAACGGGATGGACTTCCTTGTCAGCGGGTTTCAGGACGGGATGGCGGCAATACCTCCGCTGATCCTGATCGTCATCTTTGCAGCCCTTGCATTCGTCCTTACGAAAAAAAACATCAAGATCGCGCTGCTCACACTCTTTGGGCTGCTCTTCATCTACCTCCTAGACCTCTGGGCTGAGACGCTTCTAACCCTTGCCCTCGTCATCACCTCGGCGGCGGTGACGCTTGCAATCGGCATTCCTCTCGGGATCCTTGCCTCACGTTCAGGGGTGGTGGACGCAGCCCTTCGCCCGATCCTCGACCTGATGCAGACGATGCCTTCGTTTGTCTATTTGATTCCTGCCGTCATTTTCTTCGGCCTCGGGAACGTGCCCGGGATGATTGCCACGATCATCTTCGCGATGCCGCCCGCCATACGGCTGACGAATCTTGGCATCCGGCAGGTTCCGGTAGAACTTATCGAGGTGACCGAAGCGTTCGGCGCGACGGAGTGGCAAAAGCTCATCAAGGTGCAGCTCCCGGTCGCGATGCCGACGATCATGGCGGGGGTCAACCAGTGCATCATGCTCGCCCTCTCGATGACGGTCATTGCAGCGATGATTGGCGCCGCGGGCCTCGGTCTCAATGTGCTGATGGGTATCCAGCGGGTCGATATCGGCGGAGGGTTCGAGGCGGGCCTCTGTATCGTGATCATCGCCATCATCCTCGACCGGATCACCCAGAATGTGATCAGCCAGGGTCACGACCAATAGAGGTATATATAGACCCCATCAAATTTTTCTATACGTCAGTCCCGGACCGTTTCCGGCGGTTTTTTACTGACTAATTGGATGTGTTTTATGTGCTAAATTCGAAATCTAAAGGAATCCTACTTGTTTTGTTAGTTTTGTTCTGCGGAATTCTTGTTGCCGGCTGTACGGATGAGACCGGTCCAACAACCACCGAACCCACAGCAGAAGCCGCAAAAGAGGTCTCCATCGGCTATGTGCTCTGGGATTCGGAGATTGCAAGTACCAACGTGTTAAAGGCGGTCTATGAACAGGCCGGCTATGATGTCGAGCT
>JBFFLM010000266.1:0-2524 GCA_041554835.1 Methanogenium sp. | reverse complement strand
GAGGACGGCAAGGCCGTGGCCCGCACCGGCGTCCGCCTTCGACCCGGTGGCAAAGACGGGGCTCAGGGCAACGTAGTCCGCCCCCTCCCCGACCGCCCGGCAGGCCTCGTCGACGGAGCCGACCGAGACGCCGATCAGAAATTCCGTGCGGCCCGCGGCCTCGGCTGCCGCCCGTGCGGCGGGGACGGAGCCGTCGCCCTGGCCGAGGTGCACGCCGCCCGCGCCTGCCTCGAGCGCCACCTCGAGCGAGTCGTTTACCACCATGATTGCATCGTATCCGGCGAGCGCCTCCCGGACGGCGAGCGCTTCGGCGAGCAGCGCCGCCGGGCCGAGCTGCTTGTCGCGGAGCTGGATGATGCCCGCACCGCCGGCGGCGGCAGCGGCTGCCTGCGCCGCGTGGGAGCGGCCCCGGCCTATCGTGGTGTCGGTCACCACGTAGAGGCCGGGAAGGGCCGTCCGGTCAGGCCGCATCCGCATCCCTCACGTTCGCATGGGCGGCAAGGTCCTCTCCGGTGAGGCTGGCCATCTCATCAAAGAGCGCCGTCCGGAAGGAGTACGGCCCGCGGGCAAGGGACGCCGCCCGTTCCCCGGCCCGGCTAAAGGCGGCGCAGGCGGCCGCGGATGCGAGGACGAGGTCGTCTCCCACGGCGGCAAAGGCGCCCACCACCGAGGCGGTCATGCACCCGGTCCCGGAGAGCCGGTCCATCAGGGGGTCGCCGTTTGCAACGACGAGCGTCCTCGTGCCGTCCGATATATAATCCTCCGGGCCCGTCATCACGACGACGGTTTCGTACCGCCGGGCACAGGCGGCCGCGACCAGGGCCGGGTCGCCGGCGCATCCGGCGGAGTCCACCCCGCGGACCTCGCCGCCGGTCTGTGCCATGACGCCGATCTCACCCGCGTTGCCCTTCAGGACCGCGATATCGAGCTCTGCAAGGAGCCGCTCGGCCGCTTCGGTGCGCATCGCCGTCGCCCCGGCCCCGACCGGGTCGAGGATGACGGGGATGCCGCGGGCATTCGCCGCCCTGCCCGCGATGAGCATCGATGCTATCTGGCCGGTGGTAAGGGTGCCGATGTTGAGAACGAGCACGCTTGCGATGCCCGCCATCTCGGCCGCCTCCTCGGGTGCCGAGGCCATCACCGGCGCAGCGCCTGCGCAGAGCGTGATGTTTGCGCAGTCGTTGATGGTGACGGCGTTGGTGATATGGTGCACGAGGGGCCGGGCGGTGCGGACGGCGGCGAGGTGCGATGCGATGGTGGAGGGGTCGATGGGGGATGGCGTGGACGTGGTCATGGCATTCACTGGAAGTACTTAGATATTGGTTGCACAGGGTAAGAAGGGTTTTCACCATGGCACGAAATGGGGGGGCGGTGCTTTGTATGAGACGAGGAAGAATCAGAAGGATGAGGGGCCCCGGACGATTGCCGGAATGGTGTTCGGGCAGCAGATGTCAAGGTACATTCGTCGGAGTCTGCGGAATGATTCCAGGAGTGCCAGTCATCGCAGCGGAGATGAACCTCCGCGGGAACCTCCCCGCCTGCTCATCTTCAAAAAAATGCTGCTTCCTCATCCGACCGGCACGTAGATCTCGGTCAGAATATCCTCCGGCGCCACCTCGTTCGGGTCGTTCAGGTACACCTCGCGAATCGGGCCGGTGATCTCTTTTCCGTGTTCTGCAATCCACGCAAAGAGGTCGTTGTAGGTCGGTTCACAGGTTTCATAGGGCCCCTTGTGCACGGCTTTTGCCATCGTCGCGCCGGGGAGTTCGTAGCAGGTGATGGCGTCCCCCCCTTCCCCGGTGAGGGCGACCGGGGCTGCCACCGGGACGGCGATTTCGATATCGGCGGTCCCCTCCTCCTGCGCCCGCATCACCTCGTCGGGCGAGGTCTCGTGACAGACGAAGACCGGCATGCCGGCGATTCCGATGCCGTTTTCTTCCACGTAGGAGAAGAGCTCCATCATCATCGCCGGGATCTGTTCCTGGTAGCGTCCGCGGCGGCGTATGCCGATGACGGTCTGCGTGGGGATGTCCGTGATGGTAATATCGGTCATGGTGTTCGTGCGAAGAATAGCGGAATTTTCTATTTAACGGTTGCCCATGCAGGGGGAAACCGGGGAGGGGATGGGGAGCCGGTTGCAGCCGGGAGGTGGAGATGTGCACCCCGTGGTATTCCCCTCTTGGAAGAGGGTGTATGCAAAAAACCGGGGCAGAGGCCCATGGCATCCCTTCCCGCGCCGGATTTTTTTCAAAGCCATAATTCAGGAGTCCGATGCGGACATCCTCAAATATCGGAACGGACCCCGGACGTACGCCAGGGCCGGGCGGAGCAGGCATCTTCCGGGGTTGTATGAAGCCCTTGTCTCAGGGACGCGGTATCATCAGCGACCGACGAATGCTAACGATTGCGGGGAAATATTCTGTCCTGACTGGGTTTCGGGAATATCTTTTCATCGGCAACCCGTGGTTCATCGACCGGTACCTGCTCCGGGAGATAGGGCCCGACGGTTCCCTTTGGTATCCGG
>JBFFLM010000265.1:0-2531 GCA_041554835.1 Methanogenium sp. | reverse complement strand
GTCGGGAGGGAGATCGAGCGCGAATACGGCATTCCCATCGTCAACAAACGCATCTCGGTGACCCCCATTGCGCTCGTCGGCGGACGGGCCTGCACCTGCCCCGAGGATTTTGTTTCGATTGCCCGGACGCTTGATGCGGCCGCACGGGCGACGGGGGTCAACTTTCTGGGCGGCTACTCGGCGCTTGTCTCCAAGGGGATGACGCCCGCGGACGAGCATCTCATCTCGTCCATTCCCGAGGCGCTCGCCTCCACCGAACGGGTCTGCAGTTCGGTCAATATCGGCTCGACCCGGACCGGGATCAACATGGATGCGGTCAAACGGATGGGGGAGACTGTGAAGGCAACGGCTGAGGCGACCAGGGATTCCGGCTCGATGGGCTGTGCCAAACTGGTGGTCTTCTGCAACGCTCCCGATGACAACCCCTTCATGGCAGGGGCCTTTCACGGCGTCACCGAAGGAGATACGGTGATACATGTGGGCGTTTCCGGGCCGGGTGTGGTCAAGCGTGCCCTTGAGACCGTCCGGGGCGAGAACTTCGAGGTGCTCTGCGAGACCGTCAAAAAGACGGCGTTCAAGGTGACCCGTGCCGGACAGCTGGTGGCGCAGGAGGCCTCCCAGCGGCTCGGGGTGCCGTTCGGGATCGTGGACCTCTCGCTCGCACCGACGCCGTCGGTGGGCGACAGCGTGGCGGAGATTCTGGAGGAGATGGGCCTTGCGTCGGTGGGGGCCCCGGGGACGACGGCGGCGCTTGCGCTCCTGAACGACCAGGTCAAAAAGGGCGGCGTGATGGCAAGCTCCTTTGTCGGGGGGCTCTCCGGCGCCTTTCTCCCGGTGAGCGAGGACCAGGGGATGATCGATGCGGTGAACCGCGGCGCCCTTACGATAGAAAAGCTCGAGGCGATGACCTGCGTCTGCTCCGTCGGTCTTGATATGATCGCGATTCCCGGCACGACGTCCGCCGCGACGATCGCGGGCATCATCGCGGACGAGGCGGCGATCGGCATGATCAACCAGAAGACGACCGCCGTCCGCTTGATCCCGGTGGTGGGCAAAGACGTCGGCGATACGGTGGAGTTCGGCGGGCTTCTCGGTCATGCGCCCGTCCAGAAGGTCAATACCTTCTCCTGCGAGGACTTCATCAACCGCGGCGGACGAATCCCCGCACCGATTCACAGTTTTAAGAACTAAAATTCCTGGATGGCATCCTCCGCGGATGAGGGGAAAGGGCGGTTTCGTGCCGCAATTTTCCCGGAATTTTTATCTATTTCTTCTTTTACCAACAATACGGCGTTTGACTGAGTGAACAGAACAAAGAAATGCAGTGAACGCCACAATCAAAATAAAAAGGAGCTGATCCCATTTCCTCAAAATTCCCTGGTGTATTCATTCTTGCATGTTGCTTCTGCCTCGTCCTCCTCGCCGGATGCGTTGATTCCACGCAGGATGCGACGGGTTCTGCACCGACTGCGACCATCCCGGCCGGAGATGCCGCGGCATTGGATCTTTCGGCCGTCCTGCAGGACTTCGATGCCTACAACGAGCAGGTCTTTGCACGTAGCGGCGTTCCGGGCATGGCCGTCGCGGTGGTGAAGGATGACGAGACGATATATCTCCGCTGTTTCGGCGTGAAAAACATCACGACGAACGAGCCGGTCAACCCCCATACCCGGTTCCAGCTGGCCTCGGTCTCGAAGTCGTTCACGTCAGCTACGATTGCGTCCCTCGTCGGGGAGGGCGAGCTTTCCTGGGACGACGAGGTTGCCGACCTGAACCCCGACTTCGAGCTCTCCGACCCATGGATCTCGGAGCATGTCACCATCCGCGATCTCCTCTCCCACCGCTCGGGCCTCCCGGCGTACGGCGGCGACGAACTCCAGCATCTCCAGTACACCCGCCCGGAGATCATCCACCAGCTCCGCTATATGCCGCTTACGGGCGCGTTCCGCTCATCCTACGGCTACTCGAACATCGGCATCACCTCCGCGGCGGAGGCTGCCGCTCGGACGGCGGGAATGCCGTGGGAGGATCTCATTGCCGAACGGATCTTCATCCCTGCCGGGATGACGAACACGAGCGCCCGGTTCTCCGACTTTGAGAATGCGGAGGACCGCGTCGACACGTATCCCGTGACAAACGGCGTCGCAACACCGGGACCGCTCTTCAACGATGACGTGAACACCGCGGCAGGAGGGGTGAGCTCGACGATCACCGACATGGCCCGGTACCTCCGGCTCCAGCTGAACGAGGGAAATATCGACGGGGTACAGGTGATCGAGGCGGATGCCCTCCTCGAGACCCACAGTCCCCAGAATATCAAGACATTCGGGAATACGAGCATCGACATGTATGCCCTCGGGTTGGAATTCATCGCCGCGGACGGCAGGGTGCGGGTCGAACACGGCGGTGATCTGACGAGCGGCGTCTCCACGTACGTGACGCTCTGGCCCGACGAGGACGTGGGAATCGTCGTCCTCACGAACGGGTTCCCCGGCGGATTCATCCTGAAAAAGGCGGTCATCAGCGCATGG
>JBFFLM010000264.1:0-2535 GCA_041554835.1 Methanogenium sp. | reverse complement strand
GTGAGGCTGAGATGTGTGGAAACGGCATACGCTGCCTTGCAAAATATGCATTTGATATGGAATATGTCAGTGAGATCTGCACGATCCAGACGCTTGCAGGGGTGATGGAGGTCACGATGGGATATGATGAGGAGGGCTTCTTTACCGCTGCCATCGATATGGGCGAGATTCTCTTTGACTGTGCCGGAATCCCGGCAACTTGCGAAGGGGAATACCAGCAGGAGATTGAGGGGTACACGGTATATGCGGTCAATAGCGGGGTACCTCATGCCGTAGTGTTTGTCGACGACTTGCCATCCATACCTCTGATGGAGATTGCCCCCAGGATCCGCTTTGATGCCTCTTTCCCAGAAGGAGCAAATGTCAATTTCGTCCAGATTATGGATGAAGGCACCCTTGCCATCCGGACCTATGAGAGGGGCGTTGAGGAGGAGACATTTTCATGTGGGACGGGGGCGACTGCGAGTGCAGCGGTGGCTTATCACCTTGGAAAAACGGGAAATGAAGTCACTGTTGAGACGAAGGGTGGCCCGCTGACCATTCATCTGGATGATCATGCAACAATGGAAGGACCTGCTGAAAAGGTGTTTGAGGGACTGATCGTCTTTTAGACCTCTCTCATGCCGTCTTCTGTTATAAGAAACGAAAACGACAATCCTTCGGGGCGTGAGCGGTGTTTTTCGAGAACTGCACGTCTTTTAAGTCCTTTTTTTTCAAATCGAACGATTACTTTTGACAGATGGGAAAGAACCGTGCCCCCGAGTCCGCGAAGTGTCCCGGTCTCAACATCCATGAAGACCTGGTTTGTCACAACGACCGGGATGGTATAGCGTCTTGCATATCCAAGGAGCAGTATCATCTGGCGTGAAAGCCGCCTCTGTGGTTCGCCGGCAGGTCCTCCTTCGGCCCGGTAGAGGCCGGTGAAGGAATCTACTACAATAAGCCCGACGTCTGGGTTTTGTTTCAGAATGCGTGCACATTCAGCCACATCCGTCTCCTGTTCGGCAAAGTTGAGGGGTTCGTAGATCATCAGCCGTGTGGCCAGTATATCTGTGTCGTCCCCTGCTATTTGCCGGAACCGCTCGGTGGAAAACCCTTCCGTGTCGATATAGATGACCTCTCCACCTGCCTTGAGTGCTGCGACCGCACAGGCAATCGCCGCCGTACTCTTTCCACCCGCCGGTTCGCCGTAAAACTGGGTGATGGTTTTTGGGGAAAGACCCCCTCCTATCAGGGAATCAAGGGGAGCTATTCCTGTGGGCATTAATTCTTCTGTCACAGGCTCTCCCTCTGGATCTTCTGCCATACAGCATATTCGGCCATTCGTGCAATATCGCGGTATCTTGTTCCAGTCGTCTCCGCACAACGCCGGGCATCTTCATATTCTGCTTTTATTGAGATGGCAGCACCGTCTTTCCACCCTATCTTCACGGCTATCGTACAGGTCTGTTCCCCTATAGCGACCTCGGCATGGGTGATCGACCGTTCGATAGTAGATCGGTGAACTCCGGGGATACACCGTATGCCCAGGGTGCCCAGTTCTTCGGAGAGTATGGCGCAGAAGCGGTCGCTCTCCCCATGCCGGGAGATGACACGTATCATCGTTCCCGGCCGACCTTTTTTCATGATGAGGGGGCTGGCCGTAGCATCCCGGGCGCCTTCCTGCATAAGGCGTTCAAGGGTGTAGGCAATGACTTCGCCGGTTGCATCATCAACATTGGTTTCAAGGATGTCAATCGGGTTGTCTGCTGCCGGTTCGCCAGTACATAGAACGGCCCGAAGGACATTCGGTGTATCATCCGGGTTTCGTTTCCCTGCACCATAGCCGATGGCAAGAATGGCCCCCTCTTCTCCCCTGTCTGGTTTGAAGGATGCAAACTCTGCAAGAAGAGCTGCACCGGTAGGGGTGCAGAGTTCCCGGTCCACATTGGTGAATCTGACCGGAATGCCGCCTTCGCTCAGAATCGCAACCGTTGCCGGAGAAGGAACCGGATAATTCCCGTGTGACCCCTTCAGGGTACCTTGCCCCAGGTGTACCGGCCTGACAATGACATGGTCGATGCCGAGTGAACAGAATGCGGTGCAGGCACCCACAACATCGGCAATGGCATCATCGGCACCTACTTCATGAAAATGGACATGGTTTCCGTGAACCGTTGATTCTCCGGAATGAATCCTCCGAAAGACCCGTTCTGCCATGGAGAGTACATCGGGCGGTGCATCGGCCAAACGAAGCCTCTCAAGGACTTCATCCAGGGTGGCTCTCCTTTTTCCTGCACCAGTCTCCACCCGTATAGCTTTGATACCGCACCGGTCGGTTGTTGTTATCGCCGGGGGGCCGACTACCGAAGTCATCGCTGCCGTAACTGCCGAAATGTCCGCCCCGCACCCCAGCAGTGCCCCAACAATCATGTCGCCCGCCGCACCCGAAAACGGGTCAAGAAGAAGAGTCTTCATGCAATACCAGTACATATAATCAAAGGCATTAATAAGAAGGTAAGGTGATGGCGAGACAATGTATCTGAAAGTAGATAG
>JBFFLM010000263.1:0-2540 GCA_041554835.1 Methanogenium sp. | reverse complement strand
AGTGTTCCTTCGGTCTCGTCAAAGAACCATCGTGGATCTGCCACCATCGTGGACCCTTCGGAATCTTGGTAGCGTTTCACGACCGCACCGTTCTCCACGGAGATTGCCGCCTGCCCCTGTGCAGAGATGAAGCGGAGTGCTCCTATGTCGAAGGTTTTTTCAGTCCAGTTGGATCCATCGTAATATGTGACATTGAAATAATGGTCATCTGCAGCGGTCTGGTCCGAATCCAGCACAAAGATCGACCCACCCGAGATGCCCATCGTCGTGTCACGGTAGGGCACATTGGAGAGCGTGAGGATCTTCAGGTCATTTTGCAGCGTGATCATATTCTGTTCCATAATCCGCTCATCGGACCCTATCTGCGACTTCTGCAGCAGGGGATAGCCGTAGAGCGTTACAATCGTGATGCCGAGCACGACGATCGTAAAGATGAGAATAAACCCGATCGCCTCCGAGACACCGTCATCGTTCATTTTCTTCACCCAATTTCTCTTCATCAGACACCCTCCGAATTATAGTAAATCACATTCTGTCCGGCACCGCTCGTCCGGCCCGTCACCCCGCGTGTCCGCCCTATACCGGCAATCGCGATTTCGGACATCGTCGTCCCGTCGGTCACCCGTATCAGCTGGAACCGTTTCCCATCCTCATCAGTATCGGCATCGACCTCGACGTAGTAGTCCTGGTTGGCCACATCGTCCGGGAGATCGAAGATCGTTCTGATCTCCCCGTTCTGCGGCGCAATCGCGTACATCTCGACCATCCTTGTCGAGACACCGTTGCCGATGTCCACATAGGCATGGTACTTCAGCGTGTTCGACGGCCCCTCCACCAGCGTCGCATTCACCACGAGCGTCATGATGATGAACATCACAATGACGATGGCGGTGATCGAGAGATACTCCGTCATCGTGGAGATCCCGTCCTCGTTGAGCCGTCGCATCCTACAGCCTGACCGGCACCGAGTATTCCTCATCATATGTTGTCACCCCGTTGTTGTAGTGAATGTCCAGCTCGTTATACCGGTAGAAGAGATCTTCAAATCCCGTATCACGGTCGATGTCAAAATCAAGTACCACATTGTTACGTGCCATAGAGAGAGCCTGCATGTCCTTCCTGATCTTGTTTTCAAATCCCTCTGAACCCAACAGCCCGGTAGTGTTTTTGTCAATTTCCGCGATGGGTGCCAGGTGATACCGGATATCCTGTATCTCATTCTTTGGAAACTCCAGCACTGCCTCCGACGTCGACTGCCCGACCATCGGCGCCTGGTTGATGATGATCGCAAGGATGAACATGCCCGTTGCGACCACCACCCCCATCAGAACAATCCACTGCCCCTCGTCGTCTAACCTCTCCATAGCAACACCTCCAGAAGGACCATCTGTTTCCGATTATTTACATCATTATTATGAGGGTTGGGAAGTCCCGACGGCCTGCCATCAAGGAACACATACCGAGTCACCGAGATCGCAGGTTCGCGGGTCACAAAGTCGCCGCCGTACATCGAATTTCCGAATGAATACGAACGTGTGGCGTCACTCTCACGGTCATGATAATAGACCGTCGCATTCCACTGCGTCCGGGTATCCACGATAAACTGCGGTGGATCGATCATATGTGTTGTACCGGTGCCCTTCCGCAGAAATTCATCGAATTCACTTTCAAACGCAGGGATATTCGTCGTTGAGATAAGGTCCTGCAGCCTGCTCTCATCGCCGTCATGCACCGGGGTATCCATCACAAGAAGAGCATCATACCCCAGCTGCTGGAGCTGCATGTCGGCATGAATTCTCTGCTCCAGAGTAATATTATCCGTGTCGTTACCCAGTGCCGCTATAGGAGCAAGATGATACCGGATGTCCTGTATCTCGTTTTTCGGAAACTCCAATACCGCCTCCGATGTCGACTGCCCAACCATCGGTGCCTGGTTGATGATGATCGCAAGGATGAACATACCCGTTGCGACCACCACCCCCATCAGGACAATCCACTGCCCCTCGTCGTCTAACCTCTCCATAGCAACACCTCCAGAAGGACCATCTGCTTACGTGGGTTAATATAACCATCATGTGGACCTGGAAGGCCGGTTGGTCTGCCATCCAGGAAAACATACCTCGTTACGGATATGGCCGGTTCACGGGTCACGAAATCATCTCCTTCATCCGAGTTGCCGAATGAGTACGAGCGAAGGGTATCTGTCCCACTATCCCTGTGATAATAAATAGTTGCGTTCCATTGTGTTCTCTTGTCAATGATGAACCAGTATGGGTATTCCATATATGTGGTCCCGGTACCTTTCTGGAGCAATGCATTGAATTCATTTTTAAAGCCCGACTGATTATTATCCATAATCAGCGTCTGCAACGCGCTCTCCTCCCCGTCATACACTGGCGTATCCATTACAAGAAGAGCATCATACCCCAGCTGCTGGAGCTGCATATCGGCGATATGCGCATCGCCGGGAGTAAAGACAAACCCGGTAGAGAAGACCACATAGGCGGTGAGGAGCATGATGATGCCCGCCGTGATGCCCT
>JBFFLM010000262.1:0-2562 GCA_041554835.1 Methanogenium sp. | reverse complement strand
GGGATTATGCCATAGGGGACCAGATACTGGTCGAACGAAAGACGACGAAGGATTTTGCCGACAGTCTCGTTGACCGGGATCTCCTCGGGCAACTCCGGCGCCTTTCCGCACGGGTGAGCCGCCCCGTCCTTATCATCGAGGGCGATGACCTCTTCAGTCAGCGAAATATCGCTCCCAATGCCATACGGGGCGTCCTTGCATCGATTGGCATCGACATGGGAGTAACGATACTCTATACATCCACACCGGAAGAAACGGCGGAGATGCTCTATATCATTGCGCGCAGGCTGGAGACCGGCAGCACCCCCCCGAGCCTTCATTCGAAAAAACCCTACCATTCCGATGCCGAGCAACAGGAGTATATCCTCTCGTCATTTCCGGGAATCGGTGTCCGGCATGCCCGGCTCCTGCTCAGGCACTTCGGGACCCTCCATGCCGTCCTCTCCGCAGATGCAGAACAGCTCATGCAGGTCGAAGGAATAGGGAAAAAAACGGCAGATACTATTGCTGCGCTCATGCAGCGTCCATATAAAAAATAAAGGTTCAGAGGTCGCGCAGGGCCTGTACGCCCTTTCGTATCCCCTTCATGAGAAGATAGCAGTCCTCGGCTCTCGATTCCGTCTCAACCCGGCGACAGAGGCAAAGAATCGCCTTTTCGATCTCCTCGGCCACGTGGTCGGAACAGGAGCCTGCATGCAGGCGTTCCGGGTGCACCGGCTCTTCTTCCGCGGTCCGGGACGGTGGTTGCACGTCACCTTCGGCAGTCTTCTGTCCCGGCGGCCCAATCTCCTTGCAGACCACGCAGCAGATACCATCCTTTGTCTCAAAAAGCGGTGCTCCACAGTCTGTACAGGTCTTCGAAAGCATTTTTCCCCCGTTCAGGAGGTATTCGGCCATTATCGTATCTTCGGTCTTCATGGGAACCATCCGGTTTGTTAAGTATCTTATATATGCTCTAACCAAAAATGTATACTGCGAAGGTGGTACAATGGCTGACCCGGAAGTTACAATTAATAATTGCATTATGATGCTCCAGCAAATGATCGAAGACGGAACAATTCCACGTAATATCCGCCGAGTCGCTGATGAAACACGTAAAGTTCTTCAGGATGACTCGCAGGGCCTTGGTCTGCGTGCCGCATCTGCAATCTCAATAATCGACGAGATCAGCAATGACCCGAATATGCCGGTTCATGCCAGGACACGCATCTGGGAACTGGTGTCACAGCTGGAAACAGTCCCGCTTGACTGAATTGATTCATCAGAATCTCTTTTCATTCGTTTATCCATTCACGGTACATATCACAGAACGTGTCCTCCGGGAACGTATGTCCAGCTCAATGAGCACGACCTGTTGCCATGTACCGTTGAGCATTTTTCCTTCCTGAACAGGAATGGTGATCGACGGACCGATCAGTGCCGCACGTACATGGGAGCGCCCGTTGCCGTCACCCCATGCCCGATCATGTTCATAGGTCGCGTCCTGCGGGGCAAGGACATTCAGTGCGCGCCGCAGGTCCGAGAGGACACCCGGTTCAAATTCTATGGTCGTTACGGCGGCAGTGGAGCCTCTGACAAAGACCGATACCTGCCCGTCGCGCATACCACTCTTTGAGACGATATCCTGCACCCCTGAACTCAGGTCGATGATATCCCCTTCACCGTGGGTCTCGACCACCAGCTCTCTCTGAAACATCGTTTTTCACCTCACCTTATTGCCATCATCTCTATGAAATCTACTATTCCGCAGAAAACATATTAATGCCCCACATCGTATCCAGAAACATTATGGGCAGAAAATCAATGACGATAAAGGCGGGCATCAGCCTCCTTATCCTGCTGGCACTGGTGGCAGGCCTCGTCTCCGCGGCACCGAGCGGCATTACCATCACCTCATCCCCCTCCGGGGCCCAGGTCTATGTTTCCGGTTCGTATAAGGGAGACACCCCGCTGGACCTGACCGGAATGTATGCGCCGGGCACCTATCAGCTGGAGATCAGAAAAGACGGCTACGTCTCATGGACCGGATCACTTGCCGTACAGAGCGGCATGACCACCTCGGTGACGGCAACCCTCATCCCCTATTCGGGATCGATCACCATTGACTCCGTCCCCCAGGGGGCATCAATCTATTTTGATGACCGGTATTATGGCATCACTCCCGCCACCATCAGCGACAAACCCATCGGTGTACACGCTATCACCCTGAAACAAGACGGGTACAATGACTGGGTTTCAGAGGTCCAGGTACTGAAGGGAAAAACCATCACCGTCACCGCAACGCTCGTGCAGCGTACCACGCCCTATGAAGGATCTCTCAACATCCAGTCGACACCATCGGGAGCAGAGGTCTATTTCAATGGTGACTATCAGGGGACGACACCCCTGATTGTCCCGGAACTTGCACCGGGAACCTACCAGGTCACTCTCAGGCTAAACGGCTATCAGGACTGGGTCGCAGATATCGAGATCGGAGTGGATGAGAAGGAAAAGATATCAGCAAGCCTGTATCCGGGAAACGGGAACGGAGAACCAACGGGAACGCCGCTATCCTTTGTGCCG
>JBFFLM010000261.1:0-2568 GCA_041554835.1 Methanogenium sp. | reverse complement strand
GCACGCACGTCCTTGCCGCCGGGGACGGCCTGGTCATCACCGCACTGCCCGACCGGTCGGACGGGGTCGGCGTCGTCCTGCGGCGGGACCCGGACCGGAAGGGGGACGTCGTGGAGCTGCCCGTGGGAAAACGCGTCTCCACCGGCGCCGCCGTCTATCTCACCTCGGGAAAGGAGGTCGCCGCGGTGCACGCGGGGATCATGGCCCGCCCGCTGCGAACGCCGCTGCCCCTCTCCCTGCACCTGGGCTTTGCCGGGACCACCCCGGTCCTCGCGGGCACGGTGCGCACCCGGCAGGGCGAGGTGTCGTACGAGCTCGCATCCCCGGTGCCCATGGAGCCCGCACGGACCCAGCCGGTGACGGAGGAGACGCTGCGTGACCTCATCGGGCGCACCGGGGATCTCCCCTACAATATAGAGGCGTTCGATATCGACTATCCGGGCGGGCTCTTCTCGCCCATCGGGGTCATCAACGCCTTCCGGCGCAGCTTTTTCGAGGGGCTCGGACAGGCGGTCGCCGCCCGGTACCTGCCGGACCCGGCAGCGGCGGATGCGGCGGCGTCCCGCATTGACGACTACTTCCGCCACCGCACGGCCGGCACCCCGCAGGCATCCGGGGAGGGCCCGGCGGTCGCGGTCTGGGTCTCCACTCTCGAGGGGGTCCGTGCCGCCGTCGACGGCGGGTGCACGCGGGTCTGCTACGAGCCCTCGTATGCCGGGGAGAATACGAAACGGCCCGTCTCGTCCGCCGAACGGAGGGCGTGGCTGGCGGCGGCCATCACCGCGGCGGCGCAGGTGTGCAGGGAGGCGGATGTCGCCTTTGTCTGGAAGTGGCCCCGCATCACGCGTGGGTCGTGGCTGCGGGTGGCGGCCTCCCTCCTCCCCGAACTCCGTCACCTGCTCGACGGCGTGATGGTCGAGGGGCTGGGGGCGATGCAGGCCGCCCGCGACGCAGACGAGACGCTGCCCCTCTACGGGGGGCCGGGCCTGAACATCTTCAACGCCGAGGCGGCAGGCACTCTTTCGCCGTCCTTTGCGGCCCTGACCCTCTCGCCGGAGATGACGCTCGCGCAGGTCCGCGAGTGTGCCGGCATCGCTGCAGGGCGGCCAGTCCCCTCTCCCCGCCTGGAGTACCTGGCCCACGGCCCGGCGGAACTCGCGGTTGCAGAGGACTGCATCTTTGCCACCGCGACCGGCTGTCCGGGAACGGAGCGGTGCGCACGTCACGGCACCCTCGCCGGCATCCGCGATCCCAAGGGGCACATCTTCCCCGTGACGACGGACGACGAATGCCGGACCCATATCTGGAACTCGCGGGAGACCTGCCTCATCGACTCGCTCCCCGATCTCTGGGGGGCGGGAGTTGCGGGATTCGTCCTCGACTGCCGCATCAAGCCCCCGGCGTACACCCGGACGGTGGCCGCCGCCTACGCGGAGGGCGTGGCAAGGGTCGCGGGTGCGGGGGAAGAACCGGCACCCGGCGTCCGCTCGTGGCTGGGAAGGAAGAAAGACGACCTGAAAAAGATTGCCGCGGGCGGCCTGACCGCCGCCCACCTCTACCGCGGGGTTCTTGACGAACCCCAATAAAAAAAAGGATCTGCGTCCCGGCTATGGCTTGACCCGCTTTGCCTTCGTGCGGATCATGGCCGCTTCCGTGGCATCCTCAACCCGGAGGAGGAAGGTGCCGTGGCAGGGTTTGGTGAAGGGGAACGTGAGCGTGTCCCCGTCGATGCCTATGAGCACCGGCGGGATGCCGATCATCGCCTTGTCGAATATCTTGAAGCCGGGCCGCACTTCGTACGCCTCCGCACAATGCGCCCGGATGTACTTCGCCGCCTCGGGAAAGGAGGCATGCCGTATAAGGACCTCGTAATCCAGCTTTTCTATGCATCCCATGACTTCAGCACCTCCTGGACCTTTCGTTTCAGCGGAAGGGGGTTGTGGCTGCCCTTTGCGGGAATCAGCCGGCAGCCCAGCCCCTCCATCTCCTGCGCCCGCTCCTCTGCGGCATCGCCGAAGATCAACGCATAGGTGGTCCCCGCCGAGATCTCCGCCATCGTCGCGGCGTAGGCCACCCCCGCCTCGTTGTGGATGAGGACGAAGACCGCATCCACGTCCCGCTTCCCGTCGGCAATCTCCTCTATGATGGTGTCGAGATCGCCCACGTCCGTCAGGTAGTGGTGGTCGGGGTCGGCGACCTCCAGCAGGGACCGGGCGGCAGGCGTGCCGCCCACGAGACATCCGATCTCCTGTTTGTTGAGCGCTGCACAGAGCCAGAGGGCGATGCTCGTCTGTACGGGAACCTGGGGGCATCCGAGCAGGATGAGTGCGGTTCGTGGTTTGGGTGATGCTGGTTCGTTCATGCGTCGGGGTATCTCCAATCGGTGTTCTTCTGGTGATGCAGTGCGGGGAGGATGCCGGAAATCCGCTCCGGGTGGGCGAAGATGGTGAACCGGTTGCCCCGCGAGAAGTTGATCAGCGTAATACCCGCGGCTTCTGCCATGAGAATGCCCTTGTCCGTGGGCGCCGCCCGGCTGATGAGGATGGGGATGCCGGCGTTGGCGACCTT
>JBFFLM010000260.1:0-2584 GCA_041554835.1 Methanogenium sp. | reverse complement strand
GGTCATTGTCTTTACCGAGCTCTTCTACCTGGTGGACGGGATGGGGGACATCTACTACCGGATGAACACCGTCTTCAAATTCGGGCTCGTCGCATGGATGATGGTGGGAACGGCGGCGATGGCATATGTCGGCGGGTGGCTTGCCGGCGCCTTCCCGCAGCAGCGGATATCCAGGGAGGCACAAAGAGGTGCCATCGCGATGATCGTCGCCGTCCTCCTGGTGGCGCCGGTCGTGATTCCCGACATGAGCTACGGGTACGGCGGAAAGACGCTGGACGGGCTTTCGTGGGTGGAACTGCAGCATCCGGGGGATGCCGAAGCCCTCCCCTATGTCGCGTCCCTTCCCGTGGGGACGGTGATCCTCGAGGCGGAAGGGGGCGACTACTCCTACTACTCCCGGATCTCCTCGTTTACCGGTGTTGCCACCGTCATCGGCATGCCGTTTCACGAACAGATGTGGCGGGGTGACGAGGCGATGGTCGGCACCCGGATGGACGATGTCCGGGCGATGTACGAGGACCCTGTGCGTGCTCCCTCCCTCTACGAGGCATACGGGGTCGATTATGTCTATGTGGGCGCCCCGGAACACGAACAGTACATGGTGTCGCTGCCGGAGGATGCGCTCCTCCCCGCATGGGGCGGGGACGAAGTCGTTATTTACCGCGTTCTGTAGGCGAACGAGAGCGGGTCCGGGGGGCGTGGTTCTCCGGAAAGGTGGGGATTCAATAACATTTATCCGTGAAACTGTCGATATAATATGGCTACATCAATCACTGACTGATGAGTGATGAAGGAGTGCCCATTCGAATAGCGGGGACCTGAAAAACGGCCCCTGCCTCTATGCTCCTGAATGAGGTGAGTTATGTCAAAGGTATATGCAAAATTTGAAGTTCCGGACGACATCCAGAACAAAGCCCTCGAGGCACTGGAGATCGCACGCGACACCGGCAAGATCAAGAAAGGATCCAACGAAGCAACAAAGGCAGTCGAGAGAGGACAGGCCGAACTCGTCCTTCTCGGCGGCGATGTCGAGCCTGAGGAGATCGTCATGCATCTTCCCGCACTCTGCGACGAAAAACAGATCCCGTACGTGATCATCAACAAGCAGAACGATGTTGGTGCGGCAAGCGGCCTCGATGTCGGTTCCGCTGCAGCAGCAATCGTCAAGGCCGGGAAGGGCAAGGAACTTCTCGATGAGGTCGTCGGGCAGATTACCGCTCTGAGAGGGTGAACTGACCTATGGCAGACGCAACGCCCGCAGAAGTCATCGAGGTGATCGGTTCCACCGGTATGCATGGCGAAGCCATGCAGGTGAAATGCCGGATCCTTGAGGGCAACAACAAAGGGCGGATCATCACCCGCAATACGGTTGGTCCGATCCGTGAGGGGGACGTCCTCATGCTGCTCGAAACCGAGCGCGAGGCAAAGAAACTCTCGAGAAGGTGAAATAAATGGTTGATTTTCATACCTGTACGTTCTGTGGCGAGCAGATGGAACCGGGTACCGGGAAGATGTTCGTCCGCAAGGATGGCAGCATCTTTTACTTCTGCTGTTCCAAGTGCCAGAACAACTACCGCCTGGGCCGCGTTCCCCGCCGTGTCGTATGGACAAAGGCAGGCCGCAAGGCACTCGGCAAGGAGTGATCCTTCATGGATCGCACTTTTTTAATGGTGAAGCCGGACGGCGTCCAGCGCGGTCTTATCGGCGAAGTCATCACCCGGTTTGAGAAGAAAGGCCTCAAGATGGTCGCCGGCAAGTTCGAGAAGCTCCCCGAAGAGCGTGTGCTCGAGCACTATGCCGAACACGTCGAAAAGCCGTTCTTCCCCGGTCTTAAGTCCTACATCATGAGCGGACCGTGTTTCCTGATGGTCTGGGAAGGAAAGGATGTCGTTGCGATTACCCGTCAGATGATCGGGGCAACGAACCCTGCAGAGGCGGCACCCGGAACCATCCGCGGAGACTACGCCCTCGAGATCGGCATGAACGTCATCCACGGCTCCGACTCCGACGAGACGGCGGCACGTGAGATTGGCATCCACTTTACCCCCGAAGAGATCGCCCCGTACACCCGTATCGACGAGGCGTTTCTCTACGAGTAAGGTGCTCCGGCACCATTACCATTTTTTACTTTTGTTTCCTGGTGGTATGAACACGGGAGCGGCAGCGCCGGTCCGTTCCGGTGCATTACTGATGTGATTCAATCCATTTATCTCCGAGCGGGTGATAGAATAGGATACGAACCGGTAATGGTATGACCGGGGGGGTTTTGAGATGGAAGCTGAACAGAAGGTGATTGCAGGGGGAGTGCTGGCCGCGATAAGTCTTGTTGCGGCGGGCATACTCATCGGGGCACGGATACTCGGGGTGGGAATTCCCTACAGCGGGTATCTCCTGATCCTCTCTGCGGTGTTCGTGGTTGCGGGCGTTATTGTGATGAACCAGTATGCCGAAGGTTCCGAAGGCCATGACGATACGCCTGCATAACGATTCCGTCAGGATCTGCTGTGCCCAGGCAGTCTCCCGCTGGGACGCCCCGGAGGAGAACCTGCGCCGTGCAGCCCTCTGTGCGGCAGAGGCAGCGAAG
>JBFFLM010000259.1:0-2596 GCA_041554835.1 Methanogenium sp. | reverse complement strand
TACGACCCGTGTGTGTCCTGTGCGACCCACATGATGGTGGTCGACGACTCGAAGAAGGTAGTGGCCCAGAAGATGTTCCAGTGAGTGTCTGACAATGCTGGACTGGTATGCAAAGAAGATGATCGTCGGCATCGGCAACCCTCTCTATACGGATGACGGGTTCGGGCCGGCGGTGATCGCAGAGCTCAAGAAGCTCGCCCTCCCCGACGATCTCAAGGTGCTTGACGCCGGGCTTGCAGGGCCGCACTTCCTCTTCACCCTCGTGGCGCAGGCCGAAACTCCCGTCGAGACGATGGTGATGATTGACATCATCGACTTCGGGGGAGAGCCCGGTCAGCTGACGAAGGTGACGCCGGACTTCCTGACCGGGGAGGCGAAGGTGCGGTACCTGGACCCCCATTCGTGGGGCGGGCTCAAGGAACCTCTCGAGGAGCTGTCGAAGCGGACGGAGGTCATCATCATCGGCTGCCAGCCGGAGAGCATTGGGATGTCTGAGATCGGCAATGAATCGGATGACATCGATTTCTGGCTCACTGAGAATGTGAAAACGGCCATTCCGAAAGCAGTGCAGATGGCACTTGCTGAAGTAGGGGTGGATAATGGGACTACTATCATATCTGAAGGAGATCTTCACGGGGAAGCAGGAAGCGCCTGAGGCGCCCGCAGCACCTGCCGCAGAACCTGCAGCAACCGCCAAACCTGAGAAGGTGAAGGTGGCTGAGGCGGCCGAAGCGAAGCCTGCACAGACACCCGCAGATGTGAAGGTTGAACAAAAACCTGAAGAAAAAATAATGGAGGAAAAGCCTGTGGCAGATAAAATTACGATTGGACACGTCCACATGTCCGGATGTACCGGATGTCTCGTGTCCCTCGCAGACAACTACGAAGGTCTGTTTGCACTGCTTGACAACTATGCAGACCTTGTATACTGCCTGACCCTTGCCGACGTCCGTGACATCCCGAAGATGGATGTTGCGCTCGTCGAGGGTTCGGTCTGTATCAACGACCACCACTCGGTGGAGGATATCAAGAAAGCACGTGAGAATGCAACGATCGTCGTGGCACTCGGCGGCTGTGCGGCATACGGCAACGTCACCCGGTTCGCCCGTGGCGGCCAGTGGAACCAGCCCCAGCACGAGAGCTACCTGCCGATCGGCGATCTCATCGATGTCGACCTGTATCTCCCCGCCTGCCCGCCGTCCAAGGAGTCCATCAGGAATGTCGCTGTTATGGCATACCTGCTCCTGAAGGGCACCGACGAGCAGAAGGAGCTTGCAGCAGCATACCTAAAGCCCCTCATGGACCTTGCAGCCCGCGGCACCGAGGCCTGCGGATGTGACCTCATCTACGATGTCATCAACCAGGGCCTCTGCATGGGCTGTGGTACCTGTGCGGCGGCATGCCCTGTCCGGGCAATCGACATCGTCTACGGCAAGCCCCAGATCGACCGCGATCTCTGTATCAAATGTGGAGCATGCTATACCCAGTGTCCGCGCAGCTTCTTCAACTTCGACGTGATCAACCAGTTCGAGGCGATCGGCGAAGCAATTGACGCTGCAATGGGCAAGGGAGGTGAGTAACATGGTTCTTGGTTCTTATAAGACAGCAATTTGCGCCCGCGCAGCAGACCCCAGCATCCTCGCAAAGTCGCAGGATGGCGGCATCGTCACGCAGCTCTTCGCGTTTGCACTCGAAGAAGGCATCATCGACGGTGCAGTCGTTGCAGGGCCGGGCGACGAACCGTTCAAGCCCGAGCCCATCGTGGCAACCACGGTGGACGAACTTCTCGAGGCCCGCGGCACCCGGTACACGATCTGCCCGAACATGTCACTGATCAAAGAGGCAACCCGTTCCTATGGTCTCGACAAGGTCGGTATCGTCGGTACCCCGTGCCAGATCCAGGCACTGAGAAAGGCACAGCTCTACCCGGTCGGGATGCGCTCCGTGCCCGACAAGATCGCGCTCGCACTCGGTATCTTCTGTATGGAGAACTTCCCGTACCAGGGTCTCGAGACCATGGTCGAGGACCTCTGCAACGTGAAGATGGAGTCGGCAACGAAGATGGACATCGGCAAGGGCAAGTTCTCGGTCTACACCGAGCGCGGCGCCGTTTCGCAGATCCCCCTCAAGCTCACCCACAAGTTCGAGCAGGGCGGCTGCCACGTCTGTCTCGACTACGTCGCCAACCTCGCGGATGTCTCCACCGGCTCCGTCGGCACCCCCGACGGCTGGTCCACGGTCTTCGTCCGCACAAAGGTCGGAGAGGCCGTCTGGGGCAAGGCAATCGCTGCAGGATACTTCGAGACGAAGGACATTGCAGATGTGAAGCCCGGTCTGGACCTTGTGACCAAGCTCGCCAACGAGAAGATCAGCAAGAACCAGAAGACCCTCGAGGAACGTGCATCCTTTGGTGTTAACAAGGGACTGCGCAACCCGTACCTCTAAATACCCTTTTTTCTTTCGTTTATCTCTCAATGCAGACCGCGAGAGCGCAAGCGGTTCCCCCGGCCCGTCTGCACTCCGAGACCTGCCTGCACTGCCACAATGAAATGCTTTCGGTAAAAACAGCAAATTATATCACTGAATCTGCTTTTTT
>JBFFLM010000258.1:0-2621 GCA_041554835.1 Methanogenium sp. | reverse complement strand
TTTCGAGAAAATATTTATCCTTTCAATTGAGAGAATGTATTAAATAGAGTGTCTGCATGTCAGATATATAAAGAAGAACTCCATGAAGGCAAAATTTATATGTGTCCTTCTCCTGGCATTGCTTATCGTCTGGCCCGGGTGTGCGCTGGGCGACGAGGATGTCACTGTGAGTGTCACAGGGAGTCCCGGTCACGGCGACTGGCTCATTGCGGGAGATGATGTGGCGGTCATCACCGTGAAGGTTCACACAGTAGCGGAGACGGTGACCGAAGTGCGGTTTGACTGTCCCGATGCCGCACTCTACGGTGAGGTGGATAGAGGTTCGGCAACAGAAGTACCTTACCGGACGACGTTTTCCACGACAAAGAGCGGACACGTCCCCCTCCATATTGGCATATCCTACCTGAATGAAACAGGAAGTCCTGCCGAATATGAAACGCTGTACTATCTCGATGTAGACCACGACAGTCCGTACAGGATACGAAGTATCGATTTTTCGCCAGAAACAGGGGTGTATACATCCGTTCCTATTACCGTTGTCATGGAGGATACCTATGGAAATATCATTGATTCCAGGTATGAGGATGATGTCGGAGATGCGACTTCAGAGAGTGTCCTCCTGTACGGAACGGTGAGTGATCAAGCCGGATTTTTTGATGGTACCACTTACGGGCATGAATCTATCGTCTGTTATGCAGGAATTGATGGAGCATGCGAGGCGACCTACCGGACCGGGACAAAGGCAGCAGAGTACCTGGTGCATGTAATTCCGGATGCCATGGTGGGAAAGGAGGAATGGATCCGGATAACTGCCAGTGCAGGTGGAGAACCGGCATCGATCTCGGTATCCGTTGACCCATCAATTGGCAGTCCGTCAGTACCGGCCCCGGTCCCCGCAGATGGCACGAGCAGGTATTCGGTCGTATTTTCCCTCATGGACAGGTATGGCAATCCGTGCGGGATGACGCCCGTGCGGATCTCCACCAGCGAAGACAGAACTGTGCAGGAACTCTTAACCACCCGTGACGGGGCCGTCTATGTATCCTACGGGCCACAGAATTCAGCCGGCATGGTCACCATAACCGCCGAATCAGTTCTCAACTCATCGGTTTCATGCGCCACAGACCTGACCTTTGCAAGCAGTGAACCGGTAACGATGGTGCTGACGGCAAATCCCGAGTCGATGCCAAGTAGCGACGTTGACGGAGCTCCTCCCGCAGAAGTAATGGCAAAGGTCATGGATATCGGCGGCAATCCTGTTGCCGGCCAGACCGTCCTTTTCAGCATCTATCACCCGGAGTACCTCTCCTGCCAGGTGGCACAGCCGTACCTGACCGAAATGTCCGTGGTGACCGATGAAGACGGCATTGCTTCGGTGACCTTTGTGCCGGGAACGTTCAACCCCGCCCCCGGCATGCCCGGCCATGTGACCGGAACTCCTTATCAGGAAACGGCACTTGGAACGTGTACCGTAACCGCACTCTGGGAAGGAGTTTCCCGGGATATTGACCTTGAGTGGAGAAACTACCCCTATCTGAGGGTTGAGACCAATCTATCTGAGGATACGGTGGTCGTTAACGATACCATCGACGTCACCGTCAGCCTGATCGGCGACGGATGGGCCCTGCAGCCCGACCCGGTGGATGTCATCGTGGCGGTCGACAGGTCGGGGAGTATGCTCTTCGATGATACGGACAGGATGGTCTATGAGATGGGGGCGCTCGACGTCTTTACCTCTCGTATGGCCGAAGGGCGTGACCGCATCGGGATGGTTACCTTCGGAAGTTCCGGGTACGTCGATTCACGGTGGGGCAAACCCGGAGCGGATTACAGCTGGGGTGATGATGCAGCATATGTTGCAGCCCATTATCCGGCCTCGCCGAAGACCTATACCGACTATGCGACGCTGGATCTTTCCCTGACGGGCATACAGGCCGATGTATCGTCGGCCGTCGACGGGATTGTTCCCTGGGGAGGAACGCCGATGCGGTACGCCCTCTATACTGCATTGCAGGAGATCGCATCGAACGGACGGGATGATGCCGTCCGTGCGGTCATTCTCCTCTCCGATGGTGATTACAACTGGTATGGCGACCCGCTCGCCCGGGGCACCGGAAAGACGCCGGCACAGAAGAGTCCGACTGACAACAATTTCTTTACGGATGGTACCGAAAAATTCACCATCTTCGATGACCTCGGGGTGGTACAGAACCTGAGCGAATATGCTGCCGGTGCCGATATCCGGATATATTCTATTGCTTTTGCAGATTCCATCTCCGCTGAGGGCAAGGAGACGATGCGCATCCTTGCCGAATCGACCGGTGGCACTTACTATGATGCCCCCTCTGGTGGTCAGCTGGCAGGCATCTATGCGGAGATCGCAGGTGACCTGAGGACGGTTGCCGGTGTCGACACCGGGATGGACATTCCTTTCAGCACCGTGAGCATCAACAATGCATCTGTTCCCAACACTGTGGCGGACCCGTCACTGGAATGGGTCTACCAGGAAGGGCGGTCGACGACTATCGGAAGTGTGATGGCTGACCAGACTCCTCCCCTGGTGCTGATCCCGGTATATACCGTCGACGAGGCCGTGGAACGTGCCGACTGGGAAGACGACC
>JBFFLM010000257.1:0-2629 GCA_041554835.1 Methanogenium sp. | reverse complement strand
GCGATGTGGTGGTCACTCCGTGTGAATATACCGGATATGCCACCTTTACCATCGAACGAACGGGCGTATACTAACTATCAATAGAGAATTCTGAGTTCCTGTTTTCCCCGGATGGCCCGGCAGAGTGCAAGGACGTTCTGGTCGATGAGTTCCTGTTCGATGGACTCCTTGAGTGCCGTGCCAAGGGCGCCGATCACCTCTTCGTTCAGGTGGCAGCGCCTGGTGCTCACCTCATACCGGCCGTCGATGAGTCCTTCGCGGGCAATCGAGAAGACCACTGCGTCGATCATGCCCGCCTTCATCGGGTCGATCATGTCGATGACCAGCGAGCGCTCCCCTTCACGGAGAAAGCCGTGGTCCGGGTCGAGGCGGGCGCCGATAAGGGAGATGATGGTGTTGCCGAAGAGCATCGCATACCCGAGCGAGAGCATCGCATTGACCGGGTCCTGGTGCGGCCGGGATGTCCGCCGGCGAAATCCGAGTTCGGGATTGAGACTGCGGGACATGATCTCGTAGTACATGTCGCCTGCCAGGCGGTGGACCCGGCGCAGCTCGTCCATCGTAATCAGGTAATCAAGGTCTTCCAGGATGCCGACGAGAATTTCCTGTTCGCCTTCGTAGAAGAGATCCATGCCGAGCGCCTCGCTCGTCTGCTCGATCATGAGCAGGCGTGACCGGAGGGTGGCGACGGCGATGTCCCGGGCAAACCCGTGCGGAGGGCGTTCGTACTGCATCTTTCTGACGGATGAGACGGGGTCCTCGCCGAAAGGGTTCAGGATGCCGACAGGGGTGCCGTCCATATCAAAAAAAGAGATGGACGACCCCTGCCGAAGCAGCCGGGTGATGGCGGCGGTGTGGATATTGTGCCCCCCGACGAGAAGAAGGTGGCGAACGCTCTCGAGAGGATACTCCTTATACTCTCCCTTCAGCAGAACCGAGAGCGTCGTTCCCGTTGCCTTGATGTGCCCGCCGAACCCGGCGACCATATGCCATGAAACCTCCTCCTGTATACTGATCACTCTCTTAATCAGTTCTCCTTTCAGGAGTACATTAATTCATCGTTTGCCGTCCGGAGGAAGGATTGTGCCCTGTTCCCCGATATCCCGGGGGGACTTTGGCAAAATATTACGAAGGAGGAATAGCGGGTTAAAATCCACGCCAATGAGATGATTCCTGCGAGGCACTTTATATATATTGAGATCTATAAAGGTCGGCATGGAATCTATTGACGACGATCTGGTCGTGGTCACGGAAGATGAGCTGATTCATGCCGCCTGGTGGGTCTTTGTCCTGCAGGGCCTGCTCGGCATCATCTTCGGGCTGATCGCGGTACTTTTCCCGGGGTTTGTCCTGGGAGTATTGGCATTTTTCCTTGGCGCCATCATCATTCTCTATAGTCTTTCGGTGATTATCCAGGGATTTATCGGCAATGAGAAGGGCTCGACGAAACTACTCATGGTTATCCTCGGCATCATCGGGATCATCATCGGTATCCTCGCCCTGATGAACATCGAGGTGCTGGGGGTAACAATAGCCATTCTCCTGGCGCTCTGGGCATTTATCACCGGGTTCAGCCACCTCTGGCTGGCACTCACCGCAACGGAGTACAAGCTCTACAGGATTCTTCTCTTCCTTTCAGGCATCATCTTCATCATCCTCGGATTCTTCCTGGTACTGACGCCCCTCATGGCGGCGGCAACGCTTATCTGGGTCCTCGGCATATTCGGCGTGGCCTTCGGTGTCGTCCTCATCATTCTCGGTCTCGTGATGCAGTCCCAGATAAAAAAACTGGCAGAAGACCAGTAAAATAATTTTTTTTGGGTCCGTTTTGTTCGGGCGCCGGGGTTGTGCCATGCTAACACATAGCAATGTTTTTTCCGGTCTGCTGATCATAGTATCACTACGATTGTCCGGGGACAGCGTTCATGCGATGACGGCAGTGTTGCCTGCATGACGCTTTGCACGGTACAGGACGGGTAGGATACGATGAGTACGGCATACTGGAACAGGGACAAGGAGACACTGAAGGGCGACGGCCTTGAGATTCTCCAGAGCAAACGACTGAAATGGACGGTCCGCCAGGCGGCGGAGGTACCGTTCTACCGGGACCTCTTCAGGAGTGCGGGCATTGCCCCGGCTGACATCCAGTCGGTCAGGGATATTGAAAAAATACCGTTTACCACGAAAAAGGATCTCCAGAAGGGCTATCCGTTCGGGTTTCTTGCCGTGCCCATGAAAAAGGTGGTGCGGATACACACCACCTCGGGGACCACGGGGAAGCCGACCGTCGTCGGGTACACCCGCCGTGACCTCGACAACTGGTCCGAGCTCATTGCCCGCAACCTGACGATGGTCGGTCTCACCGACGATGACATCTTCCAGAATGCCGTCAACTACGGGCTCTTCACCGGCGGCCTCGGCTTCCATTACGGGGCGGAGAAGATCGGCATGACGGTCATCCCCTCGGCGACCGGCAACACCCGGCGGCAGATTGAGATGATCGACGACTTCGGGGTGACCGCACTCCACTGCACCCCCTCGTACGCGATGCATATCGCCGAGGTGGCAGCAAAGGAGGGGACGACGCTTCCGAGCCTGAAGACCGGGATGTTCGGCGCCGAACCATGGT
>JBFFLM010000256.1:0-2633 GCA_041554835.1 Methanogenium sp. | reverse complement strand
TGGTCTGGGCCGTCTCGATAAGATCGGCATTGTCCCCGAGGCCCTGGAGTGCGTAGAGCGCCTCAAGCCGTGAACATCCGGTCAGTTTTCCCAGGCTTCGAATCGCCGCTTCGACATGCCGGTCATACGGGACCTTGTGATGGATTTTGCAGGCATCGGAGAGAGCGCAGGGGATGATATCCCCGACATTTTTTCCTTCCGATGCGGCTGTTGCAATGATATTGCATCCGAAGATGTCGGCCATATGCGCAAAGTCAATCTCAATTCCCTCTTTTTCGGCTTCATCCATCATGTTGATGACAATGACCGCCGGGATGGCATATTCCGCGAACTGAAGAAGGAGATAGAGATTGCGTTCGAGCTGCATGGCGTTGAGAACCAGCACCGCGGCATCGAGATGCCCGGTGAGCAGATAGTTACGGACCTGAATCTCTTCGTCGGTGATGCCGTCGAGAGAATAGATGCCCGGAAAATCCGTCACCTCAATCATTTCCTTCTGGTAACAGACATTTCCGGAGAAGAGATCGACGGTGGTGCCGGGGAAATTGCTTACTTCAACACCAATCCCCGTCAGTTGATTAAAGATGAGGGACTTGCCCACATTGGGATTGCCAATAAGCCCGATCTTCATACAATTTTCTCCACATAGACCGTCGAGGCGATTTCAGGGCTGATCGCAATGTCACTCTCTTTGATTTCAACGACGAGAGCGCCGTTTGAAAGTCGCCTCCTGATGACGATCTCCTCGCCGGGGATGATGCCGATATCATTGAGGCGGCTCGCCCGGCGTGGCCCCCCGACCATGAGGATACGCAGGTGGTCACCCTCGTGAAATTCCTTCAGAGTGGGAAGATCGATATCATGCCTGCACCCGTGCCGTTGTCGTATATGCCCGCAGCCCGGTGGGATGCTATGGCTGTGCAGGTGGTGGTGGAGGCGCCGGATCGTTTCATTCGAGGCGTTATGTTCAATGGCGCAGGCTTCTTTGGATGCCGTTTCAGGATCCATTCCCAGCATCTCTGTCAGGAATGACTCGAGAACATGGTGTTTTCTCCGAACACATTCGCCTCTTCGTCGTCCTTCATCAGTGAGACGCAGCGTCCCGGTTTCCTCAAGAACAAGTTCTCCTTCTTCTTCCATGTGCCTGAGGTCGACGAGTACCTGTTCCTCCGAACGCTCAAGCGATGCAGCAAGTATGCGTATGCTCTTCTCATCAACAGTCGAGATATTATTGTTGAGAAGAGCTTCCAGGTAATCCTCATGCTCAGAGATATGCATAAACCAAACAAATTGCGACAGTAGATGCAATAATAGTATGGTCCTTTCCAATTGACGATTTTCAGGGATACTATGGAGATAAAAAATACCCCTTCAATAGTGCTGCACGAACCGCCGTTTTACCTTCAGGAATTTGAGGATGCCTACCGCTATATCATTGAAGAATATCATATCGAACCGCGTACAATCGGGATATTCATTCCCTGTGCCGTACGAAAACCCTACAGCTCCTCCCCGAGCCATCGGCTGTTTCGAAAAATATTTTCCGAGGTCTTTTCGGATTCAGAATATCACGCGACAATCTTTGGGACCTGCGGGACCGTCCCCGCCGAACTCGAACTCATGTACCCGTATGCACAGTATCACTATATGCTGGGCAAGTGTTCGGATATGAGGATAAAAAATGATTTTTTGAAGATCGAGACCTATCGGCTGAAGGGATATCTTGAAAAGACGCGGGAAACCTACGATTGTCGCATTGCCTACTGTATCGGCATCTTTCGTGAGGCGATGGTTCGCGCCTCGGAAGAGACCGGGATTGCGGTGACGCTCTACCCGACGGTGCCGACCATCGAGCGGATGTACGATGATGACTGTCCCTTCCCGGAGGGAAGTCTCTCCATGCAGGAGTATATCGATGAATTCCGGGGAGGCCTTCTCCAGGTACGGGACCTGGTACGGGACGTCAGGGTTCCGTAATCTCGGTTTTGAGACGACGGACCTGTTCACGCAGTACAATGGCGCGTTCGAAGTCAAGGCGGTCCGCCGCTTCCTGCATATCCGCTTCGAGTTCGATGATGAGATTGGGGATTTCTGATTTGGGGACGTGCCGGGTGTCGGTGATCTCCACCTCTTTTTCCCGGATGGGTTTTTGTATGGTCCGGGGCACAATGCCGTGATCCCGGTTGAAGGCAATCTGCATCTCCCTGCGCCGTCTGGTCTCGGCCATCGCCCGTTTCATCGAATCGGTCTCTTCATCGGCGTAGAGAATTACCTTTGAATTGGCGTTTCTTGCTGCCCTGCCGATGATCTGGATGAGGGACCGTGCATCCCTGAGAAATCCTTCCTTGTCGGCGTCGAGGATTGCGATCAGGCCGACTTCGGGAATATCCAGTCCTTCACGCAGGAGGTTGATGCCCACGAGGACATCGAATTTGCCCAGACGAAGTTCGCGGATGATCTCGGTGCGTTCGATGGTTTTGATATCCGAATGGAGATACCTCGTCCTTACCCCCTGCCCGGCGAGGTATTCGGTGAGCTCCTCTGCGAGTTTTTTGGTCAGGGTGGTGATGAGGATGCGGTCCCCGCGTTCGATGATCGTGTGGATCTCCGTAAGAATGTCTTTGGTCTGCCCC
>JBFFLM010000255.1:0-2660 GCA_041554835.1 Methanogenium sp. | reverse complement strand
CTTGATGAGGCCCTATCGCTTGCTCCGGGTTTCTCTGTTGCACACTGTGAGAAGGGGAACTGCCTCCATTTCAAGAACAGTGAAAATGAGGCACTTGAATCCTATGAACAGGCGATTCAGGTGGACCCCTACAACGCAGAAGCATGGTTCCACAAAGGACAGATCCTTAAGGGAAGAGGGAATGTCGAAGAAGGGGACCAGTGCATCGAACGTGCTACCAAACTCTGCTGCGGCAGATAATTGCAACACCCACATGAACACTCCCGACCAGGGAGTGAACGGAAAGCCGGCGGTGCCGGTGTTTGGAAAAGCGGTCAATTTGGGGAAATCACGGCCTGCTTTTTCAACTATTTTCCTTGTATGGCCGGACAATGGAACCGGATGAGTTTATTTTTCTGGTTGACTTAAAAGGAGAGAGTAGGCCAGGAAGACCTATACATCGAAAGAGACGCAATGAGGATGTGTCTGCCGGGAGTAAGTCATGACATCCTCATCAGTATTTGCCGTTCACCCGCACATTCTTCGGTTTGAAAAGGAGATCCGGTTTCTCTCTGATGTCGAGATTGCCGGGTTCTTCTCGGAGGAGGGAACCCTGCTCCTCAGACTGGAGGGGAAGTGCATCCCCGGGGAGGGGTGTGGCACCATCATCCCCGATGACCTGCAGGAATCCATATCCGGGCAGATCATGACCCATAATCACCCCTCCGATGCCTCGTTTACACGGAGAGATCTCAGGGAGGCATCCTTTTTTACCCTGAAGGAGATCCGTGTCGTCGGAAGAACCGGGATCTATTCCATGCGGCCGGGTCCGGACGGTTGGCCGGCGCCGCAGGAGTTGGTGGCAAAATTCGATGAGATCTGGGAGGATCCGGGCATTGCCAGCAGGGTCGGGAAGATGATGGACGAGAAGGGCGGGAATAAAGGGGCCATTTCTGAAGGAAGCGATACAGGAGATGATGCCTGCCGCCTGAGGTTACGGTCGGATCTCTGTTGCAGGAAACTGGCCGAAGTGCTGCATCTCAGATACCGGAAGGGATGCTGGCCGTCCTGAGAAATTCCTTTTTCTTGTCAGGTGTTCTGTCCAGGATAAGCAGGGGAGGGAACCAGCACATATCCGGAGCACCGGATCCATCACCGGAATGAAGGGGATGTTCGCAGTGCGAAGGGATGAGGCACACGAGGACCCTCCGGGACAACCATCATGGCGATCCGGGAGTAAACAGGGCAGTCCGGATATCCCTGCACGGGCCACTTCCACGCACCGCACCTTTAATGCCATACCAGGATGTATAGACCTTTATGGGTGAGAAGTTCGTTTTTATGAAGCACCGGGCGGTCTGTTATAACTGCGGCGAGAATGTCGACCAGGTCATCAAGGCCGTCTCCCCGAAGGCGGAAGTGGTATGCTCCAACTGTTCGGCAACCCGTATCTTCGTCCCGAAATATGAAGAGGTGGCAAAGCGTGGTCATTTTGAACCCCCGATCAGCTGCTACGAAGTCTGGCAGCTCGAGACCGGGGCGCCGTGCAAGAACTGCGGGGTCACGGGGCCTCATGAGATTGTTATCGGGTGCAACAACTTCAGTACCCGCTGCAACAACTGCGGGTACACGCATTTCTACAAATTTGATATGGAATACATCGGGCAGTGCCCGATAGAAGAATAAAAAAATAGTACCTTATTTCCGGTATCTACCGTTTTTTTCCCCTGCTCAGAGCAGCGAGGCATGCAAGGGCACACAGTCCTCCGAGAATACCGATGGTACCCGCCGGCGTCTCCTCGACCGGCGGGGCGGGGGTGAGCCCGATGGTGACGCTTGCAGTCTCACCGGGGGACAGCGTACCTGAGGTGGTGAAATCGTCATAGCCGGTGAGGGTGAGTTTCAGGGTGTGCTCACCGGGAACGAGGTTTTCAACGGTCAACGGCGTGGTGCCTTTGAAGAGGTTGTCGATGTATATCTGCGCCCCTGAGGGGGTGGATGCAACCTGCACGGAGGCAGTGTCGGTCTCGGGTGTTACCGGCGTAAGGGAGAAGGAGACCGGTGTTGATGCCCCTACAACAACGGAGACCGAGGTCGTCTCATCATTGTACCCCTCAAGTTCGGCCCGCACCGTGTGGCGTCCGGCAGCAATCCCGTTGATGATGAGCGGGTAGGCGGGATCGGTCACGCCGTACGAGACCCCGTCGACGGATATCGTTGCATAGGACGGGTTGGAGGTCACGCTGAGCGTGCCGGTGGTCGGCACCGCGATCTTCTCGAGGGACTTGGAGACGGTCGTCTCCTGGTTTGCATAGATGCGGACGCTCTTTGTCCAGTCATAGTACCCGGATTTTGTCAGTTCGAGGGTATAGGTATCCGGAAGAAGGCTCCCTATGGTCCTCGGGGTCAGACCGTAGTACTTCCCGTTCAGGTAGACGTTTGCTCCCTGCGGGTTTGAGCTGACATAGAGGGATCCGTACTGCTGCGAGGCGGTGAGCGAGGCGTGGATATGCGTCGTCTGCCCCGCCACGACGGAGACGGTCTGTTTCCAGGGATCATACCCGGTCTTCATCACCTCGAGGGAGTGGCCGCCGGGGGAGAGGCCGGAGCAGAGCTGCGGGCTCGTCCCGTAATAGACACTGTCAACATAGACATTCGCCCCGGACGGCGACGAGGTCACG
>JBFFLM010000254.1:0-2664 GCA_041554835.1 Methanogenium sp. | reverse complement strand
CGGGGGAGCTCAGGATAAGCGACATCCGGGAAGAATCCCTCTCGCCCCTCACCTGTGACCACTGCGACGGCCCCGCGACATGGACGAACGGAACACCGGACGTGCCGGCATACTCGTCGGTCATCGTCCTCCCGGACGACCTCGCACCGCTGGGCCCGGATGCACCGGACATCGTCATCGACATCGATGTCGCCGTCTCGGAGGGGCTCAATCACTCGATCCTCGGGGATACGTACCGGGTGAGGATGCACGAGAGCATCCCGCCGGACGTCCGCGGGGACATCACCGTGAGCGTTGCCATCACGCAGTATAGCGACGGGAGCTGGATTCCGGTGGATTGATCCGGTTCCGAATTTTTTCCGCGACGGCGAGGCGGAGGCGCACGACATGAGGATCTACCGGGTTTCGGCTCAGATATACCAGGTCATAACTGCGGGGAGAAGCTGTCCGATGAGAGCTCCCGCATCATCGGACACCCGACCCGGCCGCTGCGTCACCTCCCGGACGGGGGAGCCGCACCCGGCATCTCACCCACCGGTTCGACGATCACCTGCGTCGCATTCCTGTTGCGGTAGATGGTCGGAAGGCCGTAGACGATCACGTCGACGGGCGTCCCGTCCCGCCTGAGGATCTTCTCACGCATGGGGGAGATGGCCTTTGCGTTCTCATAGGACTCCTGCACCCGCTCCCGGACCGCATCGATATAATCCGGGTGAACAATACTGTCCAGCGGTGTGCCCATCCATTCGTCCTCGGAGGAGTACCCGAAGAACCGCCGCATCGCCGGATTTGCATAGACCATCTTCCCTTCCGCATGGATGCCGATCATGCTCTTCGAGCGGTCGAGCAGATCGATTTTCCTCCCCTCTGCCAGGATCAGTGATTCCAGCGACTTGCGGTGATGGATCATGATCGCCGCCTGGTGGACGATCGTCTCGATGAGGGAGGGGTTTGCGGGCACATCTCCTTTCTCCGAGATGAGGAGGAGCGTCCCGAGCATCTCCCCGCCGGAATAGATGCCCATCGAGGAGAGGAGAAAACCCTTCATCTTCCTGAGGTCCCGGGCAAGCTGCCGGGCTCCCGATGACCCCAGCAGCCGGGAGAACTCCCGGACGTCAGATTCCCTGAGATGCGGGGTGGAGAATGGCAGCAGGTCCGCGGTGGTGCAGTGCATCCCGAGGAGTTCGGATGCCGAGAATAATGCATAGACCGAATCGTCTCCCCATTCGTTTCCCTTGCGCACCGCCTCTATTGTATAGAGCCCGTCATTGAACGAGAAAAGGACCGTCAGGGCATCCGGTGCCGCCCATGAGAGGGATTCTGCAGTGTAGCGGAAGATATTCTCGTTCTCCCCGAGCGTGATAAGACCGGTCGCCGATTCGCTGAGGATGGTCATCTCTTTCATCAGCTCCTCCTGTGCCTGCTGGATGTGCCTGGTGGCGGTGATGTCCCGGCCCACCGACTGGTACTCGGTGCACGTGCCCGTTTCGTCAAAGATCCCGCGGTTGCTCCACCGGTGCCACGCCTCGCTTCCGTCGGGCATGATGACCGGATTTTCCACGGTGACGACGGGATGGTCCGGGGTGATGGCAGCGAACTGTTCGAGCACCTCGTTCAGGTACGGCTGGGGGATCTGCGGCGAGAAGGTCGTCCCGATGACGGTGGCCGGGTCCAGGCCGAAGGCACGGCAGTAGGCCCCGTTGGCAAAGGTGATGCAGCGGTCCGGCCGGTAGCGGGTGATGAACTCGGTCTGGTCCTCGACGACAGCCCGGTAGAGCTCTTCGCTCCTCTCGAGGCTCTCCTGGCACTGCCGTTTTTTGGTGATGTCTTCATAGAGGAGGGTGATCCCTTTCTTCCCGCTCTCGAGCACCGTCTCTATCACCTTGGCACGGAAGATATGGACCTCATTCTCCGAAACCAGCTCGATCTCCTTCGAGAAGGTTTCCCCGGACGCCGTCCCGATCTTCGAGGCAATCTCATCGTCGACCAGACTGAAACATATCTCAGAGAGCGGCCGTCCTATGATGTCCCTGCGGCTGACACCCTCAAGGTGCAGAAATGCGTTGTTTGCAAAGGTGATCACCTTATCAACATCGAGGACAAGAATGCAGTCCGATGTCAGGGAGAGCATCTCGGAGAGCGGGATGCGGTGCGAGAGGAAATAGAGTTTTGCCGTGCAGACCTTCTTCATCTCCACCTCACCGGAGGTGAGCATGATATCGAGATATTTGGCGACGGAGTTCCGGTTGGTATCGAGGCTTTTCGAGAGATCGGTGATGCTCATCCCCCTCGGGTGGGACCTGAGCGTCCGCTTTATCTTATCCATCTCCGGAACGTACTGCTGCACTCTACACCGCCGTTCTTTACTGATCTATCATGAACAACGCACATGAATATTCGGTAGGAAAAAATGTGCGTGGGGAAACTATAAATGTAAAATATTCGTGGGTATTGCCAGGTTCCGGAATAAATAGGTTTCGGGAAGCTGGATCGAAACACCGCCCGACAATCAGCATTATCGGGCACATGTAAAAAAAGAAGAGAATTTATTCGGTTTTTGTCTCCTCTTCATCCGATTGGGCGGGTTCTTCTGGAAGAGATACCTCTTCTTCCGGTTTTTCAGGAGTCATCCCTTTTTTTCGGGTACCGATGAGGTAGCCGCCG
>JBFFLM010000253.1:0-2664 GCA_041554835.1 Methanogenium sp. | reverse complement strand
TCCCATTCGTTCCGTGCGGTGATGGACGGAACCAATGCGGATGACCGGCCGGAGGACCGCCCCGGCATGCAGGCGCTCGGTGAATACGGCATCCTCAGCCCCTTTGCCGCATGCGGCATCGGCAAGGAGGAGATCCTGCGCCTGGCGAAGACCTGTCACGTCCCGATAGTCCCGTCCTCCTCCTGCCTTGCCACCAGGTTCCCCTGCGGTACCCGCCTCGACAGTGAAGCCATCGACCGCGTCCGCCGTGCAGAGGCGCTCCTGCGCCCTTACGTAGAGGGGCGCCTGCGGGTCAGGGACGAAGGCGGCCATGCCATCATCGAAGCCCCCGCATCCGAACACCCCACCATCCGGCAGCACACGGACGCCCTCTGCGGTATCGGCTTTGCGGATATTACCCTCATCCCGGCCAAACGGTGAAAAGCACCCCCACACAGAGAAATTTCCTAAGATATCTCCGGAAAAATCAGACCAGGACAAAAATATGGAAGAAACGCACGTTGTCATGATCAAATACGGTGAACTCTTTCTCAAGAGCGAATCCGTCATGCGCCACTACATCAGTACCCTGACCGGCAACCTCACCAAAGCGCTGAGTGCAGCAGGCATCGACCATGCCATCGAGGTCTACCGGGGCCGCATTCTCGTGACGGGAGATGCCACTGATGAGATCCTCCACACTGCCGCCCGGATATTCGGGGTGGTGGGAGTATGCCGGTGCATCCGGACCGAACCAGACCGGAACCGGATAGAGGCCGCGGCTGCGGCACTTGCCACCCGGACCCTGAAGGAAGGCATGTCCTTTGCGGTCAGGGCCCGCCGCTCGGGGATGAAGGGGTTTACGAGCCAGGAGCTGGGGGCCTCGGCAGGTGCACGTATCATCGAGGCCATTCCCGGCATCACCGTCGACCTCTCGCACCCCGACTATGAAGTCCACGTCGAGGCACGCGACTTCGGCGGCCTCGTCTACGACGAGATCATCCCCGGCCCCGGCGGGCTCCCGCTCGGAACGCAGGGCCATGTCCTCTCCCTCCTCTCGGCGGGCATCGACTCCCCTGTCGCCACCTGGCTGATGATGCGCCGGGGATGCATCCCCACCCTTATCCACATGGACGGGGGGCGGCATGCAGGAGAAAACGTCAAACCCGGGGCACTCCGCCACCTCGAGACCCTCTCCACCTGGTGTCCGGGCAGAAAACTCCGGCTCATCTCAGTCCCGATGGAGGAATTTTTCAGCGCAATGGTCGCCGCCGGCGTGATGCGGACCCGCTGTCTCCTCTGCAAGAGGTTCATGGTCCGGACGGCCGTCGAAGTCGCACGCCGTCAGCAGCACCTGGCTCTTGTGATGGGGGACAATATCGGCCAGGTCGCAAGCCAGACGCTTGCCAACATGAGTGTGATTGAGGCGGCCGCGCCCCAGGAGATCCCCATCCTCCGCCCGCTCATCACCTACGACAAGGACGAGATCGTCACCATCGCACGGTCCATCGGCACCTTCCGCGAGAGCGCCGGCGACCTGGAATGCCGCATCGTCCCGAAACACCCGGCAATCGCTGCGCAGCTTGCGGCCATCCTCGAGGACGAGGCACCCATGGATATTGAAACACTGGTGCAGACGGCCGTCGACACCATCACCACATACACCGCCCTCAACGGCAGCATCATAGAAAGCAGCGAATGAATAATTAAAAAAGGTCAGGAGACGGAAAGGCCGTTCTCCTCGGCAACCTCGACAAAGGTGCGGGCGAGATGATCAATCTGCATGTCACCCAGCCCGTAAGTGTTGAACTTCCAGACCCGTGTCGACCCGGGGATCACCCCGATGACCCCCTTCTTTTTCAGTGCGCCTGAGAGGAAGAATCCTTTCTTCTTGTGTGTTGCCGCCACCTTGTCGAAGGAGCCCAGCGTATTGATGCGGGTGAGGGTATGGCGGCGGGGATATTCGCTCTCCACCGTCGTCCCTTCTATCGACAGGAGCGCATCCACCACCTTGTTGCTGTTTGCCACCTCATGGTCCCAGTGTTCGACCCGTGCCTTCACTGCGGGAAACGATGCCATCATCCCCACCACCGGGGCGCCCATCAGGGTGCACCCCATCATCTCCACTTCCTTGATGCCAAAGGTCCGGCCGGTCACGTCCCCCTTCACCTGCGTCGTCCGGAAGACCCGCTCGGCATACTCTCCGTTTGCGGCAAGGACCCCCGAGGGCGCAGGAGCCGCCATGCTCTTGTGGCCGGACCCTACGACGAAGTCCACCCCGAATGCCTTCCCGTCCACCGGCATGATGCCGACCGAATACGCACCGTTCATGAGGACCGGCACATCGTACTGGTGCGCCACCTTTGCAATCTCCTTTACTTCATGGATATTGCCATACTGGTAATCGACGTGCTCGACAAAGAGGAGCGACGGCGCCCGCCCGAACTTCTTCGTCACCTCGTCGAGCTTTGCCGCGGCATTCTCCGCCGTGATGCGATTGCCTTCGCGGTACGCGAGTCCCGAAACTCGGGCCTCTCCAAGAGTGAGTTGGAGTTTTTCCAGACGCTGCGTTTCCTCGGTTCCGGACGCGACCAGTCGGCCCGAGAACTTGCTGCCACCGGCCACCGCTAAGATTTGTTCTGGGAGATACGCCGCCAGTTCAATCGGTTCGGTGATGTTGATGTC
>JBFFLM010000252.1:0-2683 GCA_041554835.1 Methanogenium sp. | reverse complement strand
CTGAACGGCAGCCAGTTCATGAACTTTGCAGAAAAGGTATCCGGAACAAAGCCGATCATCGCCCTGAAAGCAGGAAAATCAGCGATCGGCACGCAGGCGGCGTCGTCACATACCGGTTCCCTTGCCGGCAGTTATGCAGTCTATAACGCCGCCTTCAGCCAGGCGGGGATCATTCCCGCAGGATCCCTCAAAGAAGCCTTCGGGGTGGCGGGCCTTCTTGCCTCGGAAGGCTACCCTGCAGGAAACCGGGCGGTCATCGTCTCGAGTGCGGGGGGTTTTGCCGTTCTTTCCTCCGATTACGCGGAGGATTGGGGCATCGAGATCATCACGCTCTCGGACGAACTCCGGGGAAGACTGAACACCTTCATGCCGCCCGGGTGGAGCGGGAGAAATCCCATCGATATGATCGGCGATGCCGGGGTGGGACGATACGCCAAAACCTTCGACGCGCTCATCCGGCACCAGGACGAATGGGACATTGCCTTTGTGATATCGGTCCCGAGCACATCGGTCGATGCCGGGGATCTGGCAAACGAGATCGTCCGGTTTTCACGCGACACCCATAAGATCGTCGTCGGATGCCTCCTTGGAGGCGAGAGCATGCTTGCAGGGGTCAGAATTCTGAGGAATGCCCACATCCCCAATTTTGGAGAGATCCGGGATGCCTTTGTCGCGGTCGGCACCGCCCTCCGGAAAAAGAATCATGACGATGAATCGTGCGAAGAGTAGTGATTGCGACAAATAGCCGTAAATGGTCGTCCGACAGCAGGGAACCGGCGACGGAACATCTCCCTTGGCCAACGGGGTTCCGCAACATTCCTCATCAGGCAGGCACTCTGGTGAGAGATGCCTGCTCATGGACACGTACCGTCGCTTCAGGGCAGATCCCGGTTTCCTGTATACTCATCGAATGCGGCGTTGCCGGCGTGTCTAAAGGCCCGCGTAACATTTCCGGGCCCGAGTTTTATGCCACCGAAGACTCTCACCACCACGATCATGTGCCGCTCGAGCGCCCGAGTCCTCAGTAATTCCAGAAGTGCCGTCCCGGGCCGCCCCACTTCACCGTCATTCTTCCACTCTTCATGAAGCATGCTCCCTCCATCCCTGAAACGGACGGCAGAACAGATGTGGTCTGCATTCCGGTATTTTTTCCGTAATGCAGCAGCTATCAGCTCAACATCCTCCATTCCGGAAATGGTATAGAGGTATGCGTAGAAACGGGATTTTTTTACTTCATATTTTATCGCGGACAGTTCCTTCACCGGCATTCCCCCTTACCGGTCGATGGGGGCGGTCCTGACCTTCAGGGACCGGAGACGGTTCATCGCCATCGCCAGTTCATGCTCCCTGAAGAGTGCCTGGTTTCCAGGGGCACCCGGTGATAGGATACCCAGCCCCGCTTCGGCGATATCCTCCATCACCCTGTGTGCCACCTCGCCGACCGTTTGTCTTCCGTCCATATACTTCACGGCGTACCAGAGGGCGGCACCGACCGCCGAGGTCTGGCTGACCGAGACCAGCTGTTCTGCGGCACGGAGATCGATGTCATCCACGCCAAATCCTATATGTGATCGTTCACGGACCGCGATCTTCACCTCCCTCCTGCCCTTGCGCGGGGAGATGCTGTTCCGGTCCGGGAATCTCCTGCCAGGACGACCGAAACAAGAGCCTCCTTCGAACCGCCGCTGACCCGGATACCGTGCCGCAATGGAACGTGCCTCCGTTGTCCGGTCTTCCGGCAGGTATTCATCCATGCAGATGACCGCATCTGCAACCTCGAAATAATCGCCCGAACCCCCGATGACGAGGATCGTTGATATGCCGCATTCCCGGAAGAGCTGCTGCACCTTATCGATGAAGGGGGTGATCGGCTCCTTATCCTTTACGACCAGCTCCTGCATCCGCTGATCGCGGATCATGAAGTTCGTCGCCGAGGTATCCTCGTCAATGAGAAGAACACGCACTCCGCTCTCCATCGCTTCAATTATATTTGCCGCCTGTGAGGTGCTTCCCGACGCATCGTCCGTCCGAAAGGCGGTCGTCGTCCTCCCCTGGGGCAGAGTCCCTATGAAGGGGGATATATCGACACCTTCGACACGCCGGCCGTCTTCCGAGCGAATCTTCACCGCATCGGGGTCGGCCACCACGTATTCGCGGCCGTCCCCGGGAACATGATTGTAGACACCACGCTCCACTGCTTTCAGGAGCGTGGATTTTCCATGATATCCTCCCCCGACAATCAGGGTAATGCCTTCACGGATACCCATGCCCGATATCATGCCACGGTTGGGGGCATGCAGGGTGACCCGCATCGACGCAGGGGAGGAGAATGGTACGACGTCCTTCCCTTCCATCGGTTGGTCATCGATGCCGCTTCGGCGGGGAAGGATGGCCCCGTCGGCGATGAAGGCGACCAGACCCCGTTCTTTCAGCTGTCCTCTGAGGGCGTCCGCATCCTCGCATACCTCGCAGTGCAGACGCACCTCTTCGGGGTCGAGAAAGGAACAGAGAAGAGATGCACGAACCATGGCGGGAATGTCATGGAAGAACATCGTCTCTGCCTCGCGCCCTGCGATTCTTCTCCCGAATGCGGGGAGACCTACAACGAACCGCGCCTCTACCTCGCCGTCACGGACGATCACGGAGGTACGTTCGAGGACCTCCTGCCCTGGCGTATCCATCG